>CAYUNL010000001.1:0-48075 GCA_964446055.1 uncultured Alphaproteobacteria bacterium
GGTCTTCTCGACTGCCGAGGACAACCAGGGCGCGGTGACGATCCGGGTCCACCAGGGCGAACGCGAGATGGCCTCGGACAACAAACTGCTTGGCCAGTTCGACCTTGTCGGGCTGCCGCCGGCGCCGCGCGGCGTACCGCAGATCGAGGTCGCCTTCGATATCGACGCCAACGGCATCGTCAATGTCTCGGCCAAGGACAAGGGCACCAACCGCGAGCAGCAGATTCGCATTCAGGCTTCGGGCGGGCTCGGGGAAGCCGACATCGAGCGCATGGTCAAGGAGGCCGAGGCGCACGCGAGCGAGGACCAGGCGCGGCGGGCACTGGTGGAGGTACGAAACCAAGCCGACGTGTTGCTGCATAGCGCCGAGAAGAACCTCAAGGAGTTCGGCGAGGCCGTCTCGGCGGACGAACGCCAACAGATCGAAAACGACGCCGAGGCGCTGCGCAGCGCCAAGGACGGCGACGATCTGGCCGCCATCCAGAGCAAGATCGAGGCGCTGTCCACCTCGTCGATGAAGCTTGGCGAGGCCATGTACAAGGCCCAGGCCGAGGGCCAGGCCGACGACACCGCGACGAGCGAGGAAGCGGCGGACAGCGGCAACGGCGGCGCCGACACCTCGGAAGCGGAGGAGCCGGCCAGCACCGACGACGACGTGGTCGACGCCGATTTCGAGGAAGTCGACGAGGACAAGAAGAACAAGTCGGCGTGAGCGGCGCAGCCAAGGCGCAGCAACGCGATCGCCGGAACCAGCCCTAGCATCGTACCGGCGCGGCGATGAGCAAACGCGACTACTACGAGGTAATCGGGGTCGATCGGAGCGCCTCGGCGGCGGACCTCAAGAAGGCATATCGCCAGCGCGCGATGCAGTTCCACCCCGACCGCAACCCCGACGACCCCGACGCCGAGACGAGTTTCAAGGAACTGAACGAGGCCTATGACGTTCTTCGGGACGGCGAGCGCCGGGCCGCATACGATCAGTTCGGGCACGCCGCGTTCGAAGCGGGCGGCCACGGACATGCCGGCGGTTTCGACTTCGGGAGCACCTTCGCCGACGTCTTCGACGACTTGTTCGGCGACTTCGTGGGCGGGGGCCGGCGCTCTCGTACGGGGGGCACCCGCGGCGCCGACCTTCGTTACAATCTCGAGGTAAGTCTCGAGGACACGTTCAGCGGCACGACGACGCAAATCCGCGCGCCGACCTCGGTGACCTGCGAATCGTGTGAGGGCAGCGGCGCCGAGGGGCGCACCCAGCCGGTGGCTTGTCCGGGTTGCGGCGGCGCCGGCAAGGTCCGCGCCCAGCAGGGCTTTTTCACCATCGAAAGAACCTGTCCGACCTGCCAGGGCATCGGCCGCATTATCAAGGACCCGTGCCACACCTGCGGCGGCGCCGGGCGCGTGCGCAAGGAAAAGACGCTCTCGGTCAACGTCCCCGCGGGGGTCGAGGACGGCACCCGTATCCGACTTGCCGGCGAGGGCGAGGCCGGCGTGCGCGGCGGCCCGCCCGGCGATCTTTATATCTTCCTCTCGGTCGCGCCCCACCGCATCTTCCAACGCGAGGGCACCCACATCTATTGCCGGGTCCCGATCCCCATGACCACGGCGGCACTGGGTGGCTCGATCGAGGTGCCGACCATCTCCGGCGGCCGCGCCAAGGTGACCATTCCCGCCGGAACGCAGGCGGGCAAGCGGTTCCGCCTCTCGGGCAAAGGTATGCCGGTATTGCGGAGCAGCGGCCGCGGCGACATGTACATCGAGGTCGTTACCGAGACGCCGGTCAATCTGAGCAAGCGGCAAAAGGAGCTGCTCAAGGACTTCGAGGGCGAGGGCGGCGCCCGGACCAACCCCGAATCCGAGGGCTTCTTCGCCAAGGTGAAGGAGCTGTGGGAGGACCTGCGCGAATAAGCGCGCCCCGCCCGGCGGCCTATGGTTAAATCCCAGGTGGTTTCGGCCCGGAGGGAGCGCCATGGCGGAGATCAAGATCGGCATCGTCGGTTGCGCCGGCCGCATGGGGCAGACCCTTGCGCGGCTGGTACACCAGAGCGAGGGATTCGCGCTGGCGGGCGGCACCGAGGCGGCCGGGCACGCCGCGCTCGGCCGCGATCTTGGCGAGGTGGCGGGGCTCGGACCGTTGGGACTTGCCATCGGCGAGGACTCAAGCGCGCTGTTCGCGGCCGCCCAGGCGGTGCTCGATTTCACCGCGCCGGAAGCGAGCGTGGGCCACGCCGAGGCCGCCGCGGCGACCGGGACCGCGCTGGTCATCGGCACCACCGGGCTCGATGCCGGGCACGATGCCCGCATTGCCGAGGCCGCGCAGCGGGCCGCCATCGTCCGCGCCCCGAACATGAGCCTTTGCGTCAACCTGATGATCGCGCTGGCCAAGGAGGCCGCGGCGAGCCTAGGGGAGGACTACGACATCGAGGTCGTGGAGATGCATCACCGGGGCAAAGTCGATGCGCCCTCGGGAACCGCGCTGGCGCTGGGGCGGGCCGTGGCGGCGGGACGCGGCATCGACCTCGAGGCGCATAGCGCACGCGCCCGCGACGGGTTCACCGGGCCACGGCGGCGCGGCGACATCGGGTTCGCCGTGCTGCGCGGCGGCGACGTCGTCGGCGAACACTCGGTGGTCTTCGCCGCCGATGGGGAGCGTCTGGAACTCACGCACCGCGCCACCAGCCGCCTCACCTTCGCCCGCGGGGCGCTGCGCGCGGCGGGCTGGGCCCACGACAAGCCGCCCGGAGTCTATGGCATGGCCGACGTGCTCGGCCTCTAGCCTCACGCCGAGGCCGCGAGCGGTTCGGAGTAGCGCGCCGCTTCCCAGCCCAGCATCGCCTGCTTGCGTGCCCGGCCCCAGCGATAGCCGCTGACGACGCCGCTTTGGCGGATCACGCGGTGGCAGGGGATCAGGAACGAGACCGGGTTGGCCGCCACCGCCCCGGCCACCGCCCGCGCGGCGGTGGGCTTGCCGAGATGGTGGGCCAAGGCCTGATACGAGACGACGCGGCCGGGCGGGATGCGCAACAGCGCCTCCCACACCCGGATCTGGAAGTTGGTGCCCCGGACCGAGAGGTGGATCGGCCCCGCGCCCGCGGCCGGCGCAAACGCACGGGCGACGAACCCCGCCGCCACGTCGTGGTCTTCGACGAGGCGCGCGCGAGTCCAGGGTGCGGCGAGCTCGGCGAGCGTCGTTTCAACCTCGTCGACGGCGACGAAGGCGAGGCCGCAAACGCCACGCTCGGTAGCCATCACCAGGCACGGCCCGAAGGGGCTCGGATGCACGCCGTGGCGGACCACCAGGCCGGCCGCCCGCGCCTTGTACTCGCCGGGCGTCATCGCCTCGCAGGTCACGAACAGGTCGTGCAGTCGGCCGGGCCCGGAGAGGCCGGCATCGAAGCCGGCATCGAGCACGCTTTGCGAATCGGCGAGCGCGCGCTTGGCGTGCTCCAAGGTGAGGTACTGAACGAAGCGCTTGGGGCTGATTCCGGCCCAGCGCCGAAACAGGCGCTGAAAGTGGTACGGGCTGAGGCCCACGTGCCGGGCCACGGCGTCGAGCCCCGGTTGATCCAGATAGCGAGCGTTGAGATAGCCGATCGCCGCATCGATGCGCGCGTAGTCGCCGGACGCCGCGGCCAACCGGGGCGGTGAGGCATCTCCTGGGATCGGTTGCAGTGCGGTCATGGCTACCTTGGTACGCCGCTGGGCAGCGCCGGACCACCCGATTCTTGCGCCACCTTCAGCCGTGGTAGTGGACGGCGCCGGCACGCGCCAGGGCGGCGCGCAGGGTCGCGGCGACCTCATGGCGCTCGCCCGGCGCGAGGAAGGCGCCGATGACCAGGCGCCGGCCGTGCGAGCAGAGCGCAAGCTGGCCGCTCTGGGCGCCGCCCTCGTCCAACTCGACGCGCAGCCAGTAGGGCTGGAAGGACCATGTCCGGACCGCGCCGCGAGCGCTGGTTCGCCGCACCACGAGGTCGCTGGCGCGCAGGCGGATGGTCTCGACCACGCGGCCCGAGCGGTAGCTGAACCGGAAGGCGAGATAGAACAGGACCACGTCGAGGCCGAGGAAACCCATGACCGGCCAGGCGCCGGCGAAATAGAAGGCGAGGCCGGCCCCAAAGCTGACCCCGGCGACGAGCGTCATCAGCAGCCAAAACCCGGCCGGGCTGAGCGATCGGTGGGGCGAGAGGACGAGGTCGAGCGCTGGCGTATCATCCTCGTGGGCATCGCCATGCAGGATTCCGTCGGGCCGATCGTCCATCCGCCATGATACGACGGCCGGCGCGCCGCGGGCAAAGCGTGAGGCCCTTTTCGCGCGGCGCGCGCGCGGCTAAGTTGGGACCATGAAAAGGCCGACGCTTGAAGAGTTCTTCCGGCGCCTGGCGAAGGCGCGCCCCGCACCCAAGGGCGAGCTTGGGTCGCGCAACCCGTACACGTTGTTGGTCGCGGTCGTACTCTCGGCGCAGGCGACCGATGCGGGCGTCAACAAGGCCACGCCGGCGCTCTTCGAGGCCGCCGACACGCCGGCCAAGATGGTGGCGCTCGGCGAGGCGCGGGTGCGCGTGTTCATCAAGTCCATTGGCCTTTTTAACACCAAGGCGAAGAACGTCATCAAGCTGAGCCAGCAGTTGTTGGAGACCCATGGCGGCGAGGTTCCGCGCGACCGCGACGCGCTGGTGGCGCTGCCCGGCGTCGGGCGCAAGACCGCGAACGTGGTCTTGAATGCCGCCTTCGGCGAGCCGACGATCGCCGTCGACACTCACGTATTCCGCCTCGGCAACCGGACCGGGCTGGCCCGCGGCAAGACGCCGCTGGCGGTGGAGGAGAAGCTTCTAAAGGCGGTGCCCGAACGCTATCAGCAGGGCGCCCACCACTGGCTGATCCTGCACGGCCGCTATGTATGCAAGGCGCGCAAGCCCGAGTGCCCGACCTGCATCGTCGCCGATCTCTGTGCCTTCAAGGCGAAGACGACGTTCCTCTGAACTAGCCGCCGCTGGCGCCGGGGGCTTGGAGGTGGGCGGCCAGGCAGTCGTGTCGCGAAATGCCGTTGAGGCCGCGCATCTCGAAGTGGGTGACCGAGGGCCCGCCCTCGCTTTCGTAGAGGAAGAGGTGAAGCACGCACTCGCTTCCCGCGTATTGCCAGACCTCGGCCGGGGGCTCACGCCGCACCAGTGCAGGGCGGCCCAAGAGCTTCGCCGCCTCGCCGACGCTCAAGCCGATAAGCCGTTCGGGATCGGCGTCGACGGCGACATAGGGATCGGGTGCGGAGGCCACGAGCGTCGCGCCGGCCCCGCCCTCGGCGTCGGGCTCGGCGGGAACCAACTCGACGTCGCTCCCGGCGGCCGCCACGGAAGCACCCGGCTCGGCCGGCGAAATGGGCAGCGTCCCGGTCTCGACGCCACACCCGGCCGCCGCCGCAAGGGCGCCGAGCGCGAGGATCGAGCGCAGCACGGCGCTATCAGTCCTTGACCGCCTCCGCTTCCTTCTCCGGCCGCGGATCGGTTGGGGCCTGGCGGACGGGCGCCGGTGCATCGTCGCCGCCGAGCGCCTGGATGTCCCCGGCCACCTGGCCGCCGCGCTGGATCTCGATCTCGCGATAGCGGATGGCGCCAGTGATGCGGCCCGTGCCGAGAACGACCAAGCGATTGCGCACTGTGAGCGAGCCCTCGAAATCACCGCTGACCCGCGCGTCCTCGACCTCGGCGATACCCTTGAACAGGCCGCCGGCGGCGATCTCGATGGTCTGGCAGGCGCTGAGACTGGCCTCGACCCGCCCCTCGACCACCAGGGTTTCGCAGGCCTCGATCTCGCCCGAGAGGCTGATCTCGCCGCCCACGGTCAGCCGTTTCGCGTCAGCGCCCAGGCTCACCGGACCGGTGGCCCTGACCCCAGGTATCTCGGTGACGCGGCGCGAAATCTCGGGCCGGTACTGGGTGGTTGTCGCGTCGGTGTTTGCCATGTGAATCCTGTCTTAGGGACTGGGCCGAGCCGGCCTCATTCCTCTAGCCGCTTGTAAATGTGCACCATCGCGGCCGTGGCGATCAGCGGCGTCACTAGGTTGACGATCGGCACCGTGAACAGGAAGGTCATAACGATACCCGCCACGGACAATCGCCATCGGTACCGCTTCCTCAACTCGAGCGCCGCCTTGCCATCGAGGTGACGCAAGGCGACCAGCTCGAAATACTCGCGGCCCAGAAGATAGCCGTTTAACCCATAGAAAACAAAGACATTTAGCCCCGGCACAAAGATGTAAATCGGCAACGCGAGGAGGTTTAGCCGGATCACGTCCCACAGGTACTTCAATCCAACCGCGAGTCCGCGCCCGATCGAAAGGTCCTTGCCCGGCGGGTCGTTCGGGTAGTGGCGGATCTCGACCGCATCGGCGATGCCCTCGAGGAACATGCCGACGAAGATCGAGACCAGCACCGTGAAGAGGATCCAGGCGCTTCCCAACAACACCCCGAAGCCCACGATCCAGGCCACGATGTCGAAGAACCAGCCGCTGAGCCAGCCCGGTACCCAATCCGGGGTGAGCCAATCGATCAACCACCACACCGCCCCGGCAAGGGCGAGGAAGACGATCGCGCCGAACCCCGTGCTCAGCCACAAGACGCGGCGGAACGCGGGGTCCCAGAGCTGGGCAATGGCCTTGGCGAACGCCGCGATCACGACGGCGGTCCGCTGACCTCGGTCGGCACCATCGCCGCGAAGGGCTGCATGGCCTCGAACAGCGCCGCCGCCGCCAGCACCTTGGCTTCGCCGCGCGGCGGGCCGACAATCTGCAGGCCCACCGGCAGCCCCGATTCGGTCAAGCCACAGGGGACGGAGATCGCGGGACACGTGGTCAGGGTGATGGCGAAAGAGAGCGCGAGCCAGTTGACGTAGTTTTCGAACTTGGTGCCCTCAACCTCGGTCACATACCGCAGCGCACCGTCGTATGGCGGCACCACGACGGCGGGACTGAGCAGCAGGTCGTAGTCGTCGAAGAATCCGACCGCGCGGTGGAACAGCGCCGTGCGCGCACGTTCGGCGCGGCCGATTTCATCGGCGCTCAAACTCAGGCCCTTTTCGATGTTCCAGACGATTTCGGGCTTGAGCTGTGAGCGATGTTCGTCGAGCAGCGGCGCCTTGTCGGCGGCGAAGTGGGCGGCGCGTAGGGTCTGGAAGATATCCTCGGCGTCGCTGAGGTCGGGACACGCCTCCTCGACCGCGGCACCGAGGCCAGCGAAGGATTGGGCCGCGGCGGCGCAGATGCCGGCCACCTCAGCCGCCACCGGAACGACGCCGAGGTCACGGCTGTAGGCCACGCGGCGGGGCGGCGCGGGCTGGAGCGCAGCCTCGAGAAACGGCACTTCGGGCCGGGGCAGCGACAGCGGATCGTCGGGGTGAGCGCCGCATTGGGCATCGAGCATCAGCGCGAGATCGGCGACATTGCGCGCCATCGGGCCGGCCACGGTAAGCGCCTGGTAGACGATGCGCCGGGGCCCCGCAGCGACCCGGCCGGGCGCCGGTCTGATCCCGACGACGCCGCAATAGCTGGCCGGAATCCTGAGACTCCCGCCCATATCGGATCCGGTCGCGAGCCACACCTGGCCAACCGCCAGCGCCACCGCGGAGCCGCCCGAGGAGCCGCCCGGGGTGAGCGTGGTGTTCCACGGATTGTGGGTGTGCCCGAAGACTTCGTTGAAGGTGTGGGCGCCGGCGGCGAGCTCGGGGGTGTTCGACTTGGCGAGCACGATGGCGCCGTTTTCCTCGAGCCGCTCGACCTCGTAGCCCGAGCGCTCGGGAACGTGATCGGCGTAGATGGGCGAGCCAAAGGTGGTGCGTACACCGGCGACCTCGGTCATGTCCTTGACCGCGATCGGCAGGCCGTGCAGGTGCCACGGCGGGGCGTCTTCGGCCGGCATTGCCATGAGCCGCTCGGCGTGTCCTCGGGCGCGCTCGGGGCACAGCGTGGGGAGCGCGTTGAGCGCGCCGTCGGTCTCGGAGATGCGGGCGAGCGCGGCCTCGATGAGCTCAAGCGGCGAAACCTCGCGCCGCGCGAGCTTCGCCACCGCCTCGCGCGCGGTCAGCCGCACCAGCTCATCCATTGCCCGGCAGTGTGAAAGGGCTGAGACGTGTTGTCGAGCCATACTTGTCTCGGCGTGGGAGCGTCTGTAGGTTTGGCCCCCGGAGCGCCAGCCGCCGGGGATTTCGATGTCGAATCAGGAACTTGGGCTTGTCGGGATCGGCAACGCGATCGTCGATGTGCTGACGCATGCCGATGAGGACTTTCTCTTGCGGCACGCGCTGACAAAGGGGGCGATGACGCTGATCGACGATCAGCGGGCGGACGAGGTCTACGCCGCCATGGGCCCGGGGATCGAGGTATCGGGCGGCTCGGCCGCCAACACCATGGTCGGATTCGCCGCGCTTCGCGGCGAGGGCGCCTTCATCGGCAAAGTTCGCGAGGACCAGCTTGGCGAGGTGTTCGCCCACGACCTACGCGCCGCCGGGGTCCGCTTCACGACGCCGCTTGCCGTCGATGGCCCGGCGACGGCACGCTGCCTGATCGTCGTCACCCCCGACGCCCAGCGCACCATGAACACCTACCTCGGCGCCTGTGTCGGCCTGGGTCCCGAAGACGTCGACGTGGACGCGGTCGCCGCGGCGAAAGTCACCTACCTCGAGGGCTACCTGTGGGACCCACCGGGCGCCAAGGCCGCGTTCCGCAGAGCCATATCGGTGGCCCACGCGGCCGGGCGCGAGATCGCGCTGACGCTGTCGGACCCATTCTGCGTGGACCGCTACCGTGAGGAGTTCCTCAAGCTCGCGGAGACCGAAGTCGACATCTTGTTCGCCAACGAGGCCGAAATCATGTCGCTTTACGAGCTACCCAGCTTCGACGACGCGCTGCAGCGCGTGCGCAGCCGACGAGGCGTTACGGTGCTAACCCGCAGCGCCGCCGGATCGGTCGTGGTGACCGCCGATTCATTGCACGTGATCGACGCTGAGCCGGTGGCCAAGGTCGTCGATACCACGGGCGCGGGCGACCTTTATGCGGCGGGATTCCTCTATGGCTACACCCGAGGCTTCGGCCCCTATGAGGCCGGCCGGCTGGGCAGCATTGCCGCAGCCGAGGTGGTCGGACATTTCGGGGCCCGACCCGAGGCATCGCTGGCCGAGCTGGCCGCGCGGGGTCTCGGCCGTGCGATCTGAAGGCTCGATGCGGGCCTCCGGGCTGGTACAATAGGCCGTGGGTGCGAAGATAGATTGGATCGCGAGGGCTCGGCTTACGAGCGGCGTGGTGCTGTTCGTCTTCGTCGCCAGCCATCTTCTGAACCACGCGCTCGGCATCATCTCGCTCGCCACCATGGAGGCCGGCCGCGAGGTGTTCTTGGCGGTCTGGCGCAACCCCGTCGGCTCCATCGTGCTGATCGCGTCGCTGCTGATCCATTTCGGACTCGTCCTCTACACCATGTTTCGGCGACGTACGCTGCGCATGCCGGTTCGCGAGGCGCTGCAGATCGTCGCCGGTCTGGCGATCCCGCCCCTCCTTGCGGTTCACGTCATCGGCACTTGGGGACTGAACCAAAACTTCGGCGTTACGGACCTCTACGCCTATGTCGTGATGGCCATTTGGGTGTTCGAGCCAGTGGAGGGCCTGAAACAAACGATCGCGCTGCTGATCGCCTGGTTCCACGGCTGCGTCGGTCTGCATTACTGGCTCAAGTTCAAGCCCTGGTACCCGAAGGTCGGCGGCACCCTGTTCGCCCTGGCGATGTTGTGGCCCGCCTTCGCGCTATTCGGCTTCGCCAGCGCCGGCCGCGAGGTGACCATCCTGATGCACGATCAGGAGTGGCTGGACGCGGTACGGGCCGCCATCGGCGGCCCCGACGAGGCCGGCGTCAGCTGGGCGCTGGCGGCGATCCGGAACAGCTACTGGGGGCTGGCGGTCATTCTTGTGGCGGTGCTGGCCCTGCGCTGGATCCGCATGACGATGCGCCGGGCGTCCGAGCTTACGCTCAGCTATCCCGACGGGTGCGCCCTGACCGTGCGGCGGGGCATCTCGATCTTGGAGGCGAGCCGCGACGCCGGTATTCCTCACGCCTCGGTATGCGGCGGGCGCGGCCGGTGCTCGACCTGCCGGGTGCGGGTCGGCAACGGCAAAGAGCACCTGCCGCCACCGGGCGAGGACGAGGCCCGGGTCTTGAAGCGGGTCGGCGCGGCGGCCAACGTCCGACTTGCCTGTCAGATACGGCCCATCAACGACCTTACGGTCACGCCGCTTTTGCCGGCCGCGGCGCAAGCCAGCGACGGCCACGCCCGGCCCGCCTTTATCGAGGGCAGCGAACGCGAGATCGCCATCATGTTCGTCGATATACGCGCGTTCACCCAAATGGCCGAAAAGAAGCTCCCCTACGACACCGTGTTCGTGCTGAACCAGTACTTCCGCACCATGGGCACCGCGGTCGAGGAAGCGGGCGGACGGCTCGACAAGTTCATCGGCGACGGCGTGATGGCGTTGTTCGGCATGGACGGCGATGCAGCCGAGGGATGCCGCAGTGCGTTGATCGCGGCCCGGGCGATGTCGGCCTCGCTCCAGGATCTGAACGCGAATCTCAAAGAGGACCTGGACGAGGCCATCCGCATCGGCATCGGCATCCACGCCGGTCCGGTGATCGTCGGCGAGATGGGCTATGCGGCGGTGCGCTCGGTGACCGCGGTCGGCGACGCCGTCAACACCGCGAGCCGGCTGGAGACGGCGAACAAAGACTTCAAAAGCCAGTTGGTGGTCTCGGCCGAGGTGGTCGAGCGGGCCGCGGTCGATCTTTCCCAGTTTCCGCTGCAGGAGATCTCGATTCGCGGCCGCGACGAGCAGGTTGCCGTCCACGTCCTGGACGATGCCACGAAACTGCCCGAGATCGCCGCCGCCAAGGCGGCCTGAAAGCCCGAACTAGGAGCGCGCGAGCATCGGGCCGAGGTTGCGGCCGGCGAAGATGTGGACGTGGAAGTGAGGGACTTCCTGATTGGCGTCGGCGCCGTGGTTGGCGAGGATGCGGTAGCCTTGGGCAGCGAGGCCGAGGGTTCGGGCGACCGTGCCCACGGCGGCGAAGAACCCGCTCACCGTCTCGGCGGGCGCCGAAGCCGTGAAGTCGTCGAAAGAGACGTACGCGCCCTTGGGAATGACGAGGACATGGACCGGGGCCTGGGGGTTGATGTCGTGAAAGGCGAGCGCATGGGCGTCCTCGTGGACTTTGTTGCAGGGAATCTCGCCCCTTAGGATCTTGGCGAAAATGTTGTCATCGTCGTAGGGCATGGCCGATTCCTCGTGACAAACGCTCAGGCCGGCTTCGCCGCCGGCGCCCGCTTCTTCGCTCGCTTCTTGGATTTCGTCGTCGGCGCCAGCGCTTTGGCGTAATAGTGGCCGGGAATGTACTGTCGATTGACCAGCGCATACTTCGGCTTGACGCCCCAGCGCACGTAGCCCGCCGATTCGTAGAGCGCGATGGCGGCGTCCTGGCTGGCCCGGACGTCGAGGCTGATCTGTTTGAAGCCATGTGCGCGGGCCCAGGTCTCGACCTCGGCCAAGAGGCGCCGCGCGAGTCCGTGGCCGCGCGCCCACGGGGTGACGAAGAATGTTGTCAAGACGGTGTTAAAGGCCGCCGCCTCGTTCGAGCGGCTGGGCTTCACCAGCTGCGCGGTACCGACGATGGTCTCGTCGAGGCGGGCGACGAACAGCTCGCGCTCGGGCACCAGCAACACCCCACGCCAGTAGGCCTCGAGCGCCGGCCGGCCGGGCGGCTTGAGCCAGTCGAAGCCGAGCCCGTCGATGATCGCCTCATCGGTCGCCTGGCACAGGTCATGGCAGTCGGAGCCGGCGAACTCGCGGATGCGCTCGACGCTGGTCTTCATGCGCGCCCGCGCTGCCGCGTCCGGGTGTCGCGGGGCCCGCGTCTCGAAGAGATCGGGATCGGCATCAGGGCCGCTATTAAACACCAAGACCCGAGCCGCACCAACCACCCACCGCAACCCGTGCCGCGCCCCCGGTGCGCGGCCGCCGCACCTAGCTCTTGATCCGCGCCGGGGCGTCACCACATGGTACAAGCGGCGGAAACGTTGGGACTTGAGCCTCGTTTCGTTCGCGCAACGGATGCCCGGCGCTCGCCGCTGTGGTACCCTCTCTGCACCCCCGATCTTCGGCTTTTGGGACCCCCAAACACCGCCGAGCGAAACAGAGCGGCAAGGCGATAAATGGCGGACAACACCTCGATGCACGGCACGACGGTCCTTTCGGTGCGCAAAGGCGGCAAGGTCGTCGTGGCCGGCGACGGGCAGGTTTCGATCGGCCAGACGATCGTCAAGGCCAACGCGCGCAAGGTGCGCAGACTTGCCGAAGGCAAAGTGGTGGCCGGATTTGCAGGCGCCACGGCGGACGCGTTTACGCTGTTCGAGCGGCTCGAGGGAAAACTCGAGCAGCACACCGGTCAGCTGACCCGCGCCTGCGTCGAGTTGGCCAAGGACTGGCGCACCGACCGCTACCTTCGACGCCTTGAGGCGATGATGGCGGTCGTCGATTCCGAGGTTAGTCTTCTTCTGAGCGGTCAGGGCGATGTCTTGGAGCCCGAAGACGGCTTGATCGGCATCGGTTCCGGCGGAAACTTCGCGCTTGCCGCCGCGCGGGCGCTGATGGACCGCGATGACCTGGACGCCGAGGCCGTGGCCCGCCGGGCGCTGGCCATCGCCGCGGGCATCTGCATCTACACCAACGAATCCGTTACGCTCGAAACGCTGTGACCACCTCGACCACGAACGCCTTCACTCCGCGCGAGATCGTCTCCGAGCTGGACCGCTACATCATCGGCCAGGACGACGCCAAGCGAGCGGTGGCGATCGCGCTCCGCAACCGCTGGCGGCGCCAGCAGCTTGGCGAGGAATTGCGCGAAGAGGTGCTGCCGAAGAACATCTTGATGATCGGACCGACGGGCGTCGGCAAGACCGAGATCTCGCGGCGTCTGGCCCGGCTCGCGCAGGCGCCGTTCCTCAAGGTCGAGGCAACCAAGTTTACCGAGGTCGGCTACGTCGGCCGCGATGTCGAGCAAATCATTCGCGATCTGGTGGAGATCGCCATTCACATGGTGCGCGAGAAAGGCCGCGCCGAGGTCCACGCCAAGGCGGAGATCGCAGCCGAGGAAAGGGTGCTGGACGGCTTGGTGGGCGAAAACGCTGGCACCGATACCCGCGCCAAGTTCCGACAGATGCTGCGGGCGGGCGAGCTGGACGACAAGGAGATCGAGGTCGAGGTCTCCGAATCCGGCGGCGGCGGCTTGCCGACGTTCGACATCCCCGGCGTTCCCGGCGCCCAGATGGGCATGATCAACCTCAACGAAGTGTTGGGAAAGGCCTTTGGCCAGCGCACGAAACCCAAGCGCCTGAGCGTCGCGGAGTCCTACGAGGTGCTGGTCTCGGAGGAGAGCGACAAGCTGGTGGACGGTGACAAGATCGTCCAGGAGGCGATCGGGCTGGTCGAACAGAACGGCATCGTTTTCCTCGACGAGATCGACAAGATCACGGCGCGCTCGGAACGCTATGGCGCCGATGTCAGCCGCGAGGGCGTGCAGCGCGACCTCTTGCCGCTGATCGAAGGCACGACCGTCGCGACCAAGCACGGGGCGGTGCGCACCGACCACGTCCTATTCGTCGCCTCGGGGGCCTTCCACCTCGCCAAGCCCTCGGACCTATTGCCAGAGCTTCAGGGGCGCCTGCCGATCCGGGTCGAGCTCAAGGCGCTGAACCGTGACGATTTCAAGCGCATCCTGGTGGAACCCGAGGCCAGCCTGATCACCCAGTACGTGGCGCTGATGGAGACCGAGCAGGTTACGCTCGTGTTCACCGACGATGCGGTCGAAGAGATCGCCAAGCTGGCCGCCGAAGTCAACGCGAGCGTCGAGAACATCGGCGCCCGGCGGCTGCACACAGTGATGGAGCGGCTGCTGGACGAGATCAGCTTCACCGCCACCGACCAGCCGGGCGTCACCGTGACGATCGACGCGGCCTACGTCGCGGCCCAGGTCGGCGATCTGGCCAAGGACACCGATTTGTCGCGGTTCATCCTCTGACCACACAATATGTTTGACCGTATTTGCGTACACTTCTATATGTAGTGGCAGGACTCTGACCCCCGGCCCTCGCACCTTCGGGTGCGAAGCATCATTTTCGGCCGCTGGGTCAGGGTCCTACCAGCTCCACAGCACGGCGATTCGGCCCTAACACGGCGCACCAAGGGTCTTGAGGAGAGCGGCGAGCTTGGCCTCGGAAAGCTCGCCGATGCTTGCCGCAAGCCGGTTTGCAAGCTCCGTCGCGGCGGGCGCGAGGCCGGCGGTGTCGATCCTGACCTTGGGATCGGAGAGCGCGGCCAGCCGCTCCAGCTCCTCGGCCTGGTCCCAGATGATGTTGAAGTAGGCGCAGATTTGCGTCACCAGCGCCGCCGAGGGCGGCCCGCGGCGCCCATGCTCGAAGGCCGAGAGATAGGCAGGCGAGAGCTCGAGGTCGCGCGCCATTTCGGTGAGCGTGGTGCCCCGCGCGGCCCGCAACCGACGCACCTCTTGGGCGAATGGCGTCATCGGCGGCGGCGGCGGAGGAGCACGTAGCGGGCGCCGGCGCCCCCGTCGCGCGGCTGCGCCGGGCAATGCGCGATTACGCGGGCGCGGTTCAGTGGATCATCGAGCCAGGTGGGCAACGAGGCGCGCAGGATTCCAGCCGAGCGGTCGGGCATGATGCCCGCGTCTCGGGTGCGGCCGGCCGCGGTCCCGGTCACGACCAGGACGCAGCGGAGCGAGCGCCCAGCGGCCTCGCTCAAGAAACCATCGAGGGCGCGCCGCGCCTCGGCCGCGGTGTGGCCGTGCAGGTCCAGCTTCGCCTCGGGCGGCATCTTTCCGCGCCTCAGTCGTTGCGCGGTACGTTTGTCCAGGCCCGCCGTCATGCTGGAGGCCTGGGCCGGGCGAGGCGGGCGCGGCGGCGGCGCGGCTCGCGGCCTGGCGGCCGGCGGCGGTTGCGGCGCGGGCTCGGCCTTGGCCACGGCCTCGGCCAGGGCCTCGGCCACGGAGGTGGCCGGGTCCTCGGCTTCGTCTTCGGGGTCGGGTTTGGCGGTCATGGGGCTAGCGCCGCGCATGGCGTATTCGAACAGGCGCCGCTCCTCGGCGCTCGGCCGACGCTCGCCGGTGCGCTTACGCGCCATCGCCGGTCCCCGGAAGCGGTTCGTCGACGATGAGGACATGGAGCCGGCGCGGGCCGTGGGCGCCGAGTTCGATCTTGAGCGCGATGTCGGCGGTGCGCGAGGGTCCGGTGATCAGGTTCACCGTCGGCGGCATGGTGAAGCGCGCCTCGCCCCCGCGGGCCTCGCGAAGCAGCGTCCAGGCCTCTTCGTAACAACCCACGACGGCGCCCGCCGGGACGACCACGATGTGGTTTTCGGGCAGAAAACTCAGCGTCGTCGGGCTATGTCGGGACGAGGCGAGCATCAGCGTACCGGTCTCGGCAATGCCCGCATCGGCGAGGGCCAGGCCGGCCGCGTCGTGCGCCTGCGCACCGTCGAGGCGTACGCCGAGGAGCGGCTCGTCGGTCCAGGGGATCGCGGCGAGGCGGGGGTCCGGTGCGACCGCGAGGCCGCTCGGCAGGTTGTGGGCGCCGAGCCAACGCGCCACCGTGGCGGGGACTTGGGCCCAACGCTCGAGCCGCGTTACCTCGCACTGTGCCGCCTCGGCCATCTCGGCAAAGAGTGCGAGGCGCGCGCCGCCCTCGGCCTTCGCCCGCGCCGGTACCAGGTTCGGGCGGTGTGCGGCGAGGCGGGCGTCGAGTTCGGCAAACGGCGGCGGGCCGGCGCGCCCGAGACGGGCGCGAACCAGGCCGAGAATGCGGGCACGCGCGCCCGTCATCCGCGGCCGCCCCCGGTGGCACGCCAGATCTGCTGGAAGGTCGCACCCTCGGGCGCCGGCAGGTCGCGACCGGCGGTCCAGGCGGCCGCCCCGGGAAGGCGTTGCAGGCGCCCGCGTCGCCCCGCAAGCAGGCGGAGGAGCTTCGCCGCCAGCCCGAGGCCGAGGCGGTAGAGCGCCGGCCGCAGCGCGAGGAAGGCCCATGCCCGAACGCCCGTGCGTTCCAGGCGCGGACTTAGTGCCGCGGCGTAGGCGCGCTCGCGCCAGTAGCGCATCAATTTGGGAAGCGGAATGCGCACCGGGCAGACTTCTTCGCAGCGACCGCAGAAACTGGAGGCGCTGGGCAGGTGATGGGCGTGCTCGATCCCCTGGAGCGCAGGCGTCAGCACCGCACCCATCGGCCCCGAGTAGACCCAGCCGTAGGCGTGGCCGCCGACCGCGGCGTAGACCGGACAGTGGTTGAGACAGGCGCCGCAACGGATGCAGCGCAATATGTCCTGGAGCTCGGTGCCGAGCAGCTTGGCGCGGCCGTTGTCGAGCAAGACCACGTGGAATTCCTCCGGTCCGTCGCGCTCGCCCTCGGCGCGCGGGCCGCTGGCGAAGGTGGTATAGACCGAGAACTCCTGGCCGGTGGCCGAGCGCGCGAGCACGCGCAGCAGCGTGGTCGCATCCTCGAGCGTCGGCACGAGCTTGTCGATCGAGGCGGTGACGATGTGGGTTCGCGGCAGGGTGCGCGCAAGGTCGGCATTACCCTCGTTGGTGACGATGACCGCCGAGCCGGTCTCGGCGATCAGGAAGTTGGCCCCGGTGATGCCGACGTCGGCGTCGAAATAGCGTTGGCGTAGGAGCTCGCGACCCTCGGCCACCATCTCGGGCGCCTCGGTAAGCCGCTCGGTTTTTCCATACTTCCGGTGGTGCTCGAAGAAGAGCGCGCCGATCTGGTCCTTGGTCTTGTGCACCGCGGGCGCGATGATGTGGCTGGGCGGCTCGCCGGCGATCTGGATGATGTATTCGCCGAGGTCGGTCTCCACCGGCTCGATGCCATTCCTTTCGAGGAATTCGTTGAGGCCGATCTCCTCGCCGATCATCGATTTGCCCTTGGTGACGGTGCCTGCGCCAGCCGCCCGGCAAAGCTCCAAGATGGTGCGCCGCGCCTCGTCCGGGGTTTCGCACCAGTGCACCTTCCCACCCTGGCGAACCAGCGTTTCCTCGAAGCGCTCGAGGTAGTAGTCGAGGTTGGCGAGCACGTGATCCTTGATGTCGCGGGCCTGATCGCGCAGCCGGTCGAACTCAGGCAACCGCTCGACCGCTTGGGCGCGGCGTCCGGCGAAGTTCTGCTCGAGTGCGGCGAGCGCCTGGCGGAGATCGCCATCGCCGAGCGCGCGGGCAGCGTTTTCTTTGAACGCGGGGCTGGTGATCTTCATCCGTACGACTCGCCGATCGGCGGCGCCGCGGTCTCGCCGGCCAGCACCTCGGCGACATGACGGACGCGGACGGCGCTGCCCTCGCGCTTGAGCTTGCCGGCGAGGTTCAGGAGGCAGCCAAGATCGCCACCCAGCAGGGTGCCCGCGCCGCTCTCCCGCACCGAACGCGCTTTGCGCGCCGCCATCTCGACCGAGACGGGCGCGTACTTGACGCAAAAAGTGCCGCCGAATCCGCAACAGGTTTCGGGCGCGTCGAGCTCGTCGAGGGCTAGGCCCTCGACCGTGGCGAGCAGCGCACGCGGCTGGTCGCGGACGTCAAGCTCGCGCAGCGAGGAGCATGAATCGTGGTAGGTCACCCGGTCGGCGTAGGCGGCGTCCACGCCCTTGCACCCGCACACGTCGGTGAGGAAAGAGACCAGCTCATGGGTGCGCGCGCTCAAGTCCTCGGCGCGGGCGGCCCACGCCGGCTCGTCGGCGAACAGCGCCGGATAATGCCGCCGCACCATGCCCGCGCAACTGCCCGACGGTGCGACCACGTAGTCGAACCCGGCGAACGCGGCGATGGTGCATCGGGCGATGGCTTTGGCACGGGCGCGGGCGCCGGCGTTGTAGGCGGGCTGGCCGCAGCAGGTCTGAACCGGCACCGAGACCTCGCAGCCGGCCCGGCGCAGGAGCTTGACCGCGGCAAAGCCGACGCTCGGGCGGAACAAGTCCACGAGACAGGTTACGAACAGCGCGACGTTGTGCGGCGGCTTGGGCATGGCGGATGTGGTGGCGCGGCGGGATTAAAGCTCAATTGCCTGAGTGCACGCAAGGCGACGCAGACGCCGCCGCCGCGTCTAGCGTCCGCGGGGGCCGAAGATGGCGGTGCCGATGCGGACCTGGGTCGCGCCGAAGGCGACCGCGACCTCGAAATCCTCGGTCATGCCCATGCTCAAGGTGCCGAGGCCGTTGCGCCGGGCGATCTGGCCGAGGAGCGCGAAATGCAGCGCCGGCTCCTCGTCCTGCGGGGGGATGCACATGAGGCCTTCCACCGGCAGGCCAAGCACTTCACGGCAGTGGGCGATAAAGCCGTCGGCCTCGGCCGGCACGACGCCGTGCTTCTGCGCCTCCTCGCCAGTGTTGATCTCGATCAGGCAGCGCGGCCGTCGGTCCGCCCGCTCCATCTCGGCGGCGAGTGCGGCAGCGAGCTTTTCGCGATCGACGGTGGCGATGACATCGAACAGGGCCACCGCGGCCTGCACCTTGTTGGTCTGTAGGGGACCGACGAGATGGAGTTCGGCGCCAGGGTACTCGGCCTTGAGCGCGGGCCACTTGCGCTCGGCCTCCTGGACCCGGTTTTCGCCAAAGACGCGGTGGCCAGCCTCGAGGGCCGCTCGAATCAGCGCCGCGGAATGGGTCTTGCTGATGGCGATCAGCGTCACCTCGGCGGGTTCACACCCGGCCGCCCGGGCCGCGGCGGCGATCCGTTGGTGGGCTGAGGCGAGGTTTGCGGCGACCGCGGGCGCCGCATTGGGCGCGGTTTGCGGCCCCAGTTGGGTCATGGCAGTGTGTGCCCGATATGCATAGGAACACCCAGGCGAGTCTAACAAGACTGGCGGCGCAGCTCAATTTGCGCCACCCCGCGCGGGTGGCGCTGCCCCCGCTGCTGCTGATGAGCGACGCCGCGCGCCTTGCCGATCCGCGGGCCGCAGCGCGGCTGCTGCCGCGCGGGAGCGCCGTGGTGCTGCGCAACTATGGGAGCCCGGGGCGCGGGGCGTTGGCGGCCGAGCTGGCGGCGCTTTGTCGCGCCCGTGGACTGATTTTGCTGATCGGCGAGGATGGCGCGTTGGCAACCGAAGTAGGCGCACACGGCCTGCACTTTCCCGAGGCGCAAGCAGCGCGCGTGCCCGACTGGCGGCGGCGGCGCGGCGATTGGATCATTACCGTGGCCGCACATTCAGCGCCGGCGCTTGCCCGCGCCGCCCGCGCCGGCGCCGGCGCCGCCGTGTTGGGCCCGGTGTTCGCGAGCGCGAGCCATCTCGGCGCACCGAGTCTGGGTGTGGATCGGTTTGCGGCACTGCTGCGGGCGAGCCCTATCCCGGTATACGCGCTAGGCGGGATCGATTCGCGCGGGGCGCGCCGCATCGCCTGCAGCGGCGCCATCGGCATCGCCGCCATTGGCGCGCTCACGCCGCAGGCGAAGCCGGGGTGAGCTTGAACTCCGCCTCGACGTAGTCGAGCAAGACATCGACCGAAGCGTTGATCTCGGCACGGTCGGTATCGATCACCAAATCGGGCGAATCGGGCGCCTCGTAGGGCGCGGAAATGCCGGTGAATTCGGGAATCTCGCCGGCCCGCGCCTTCTTGTAGAGCCCCTTGGGATCGCGTGTCTCGCAAGTGGCCAGATCGGCCCGCACGTAGACCTCGGCAAAGGCCTCGGGGTACGCCGCCCGGGCGCGCTCGCGGTCCGAACGGTAGGGCGAGATGAAGGCGGTGATGGCGATCAAGCCGGCTCGCGCAAAGAGCGCCCCGACCTCGCCAATCCTGCGGATGTTCTCGGCCCGGTCCTCGGGCGAGAAGCCGAGGTCCGCGCTCAAGCCATGGCGCAGGTTGTCGCCGTCGAGCACGCCGACCTGGTAGCCCTTCTCAAATAGCCGGCGCTCAGCCTCGGCGGCGATGGTGGACTTCCCGGCGCCGGAGAGGCCGGTCAACCACAGCACGCCGCCGCGGTGGCCGTTTCGCACCCCCCGTGACTCGGCGCTCACCGCGGCGCCGGCGCGCGAAACGTTGGTCGCGCACACGGTGATTAGGCCGCGCTGATCGGCGTAGCCCTCCATGCCGATGGCGCCGGCGCCAACCAACCCCTCGTCACCATGGAGAGCGAGCCGACCGCAGGGCGGGCAGCGGTCGAAAGGATCTAGGGCGATGATTTCAGGCACGCGGAGAACGCACTCGACGATGTCGCCGGCAACCGCGCTCTGCTCGTCTTGCTCGGCGAAATCTGGCGTGGAGACGATGCGATCGATCGATTGCACCGTCACGGGATGCTCGACGCCATGGAGGTGCGCGGCGTAGCTCGACCCGGACTTGAGCGGAGCGACACCGGTCCAAAACAGCTGGGCGCGGAACACGTCAGTCTCGACCGGCGCGGCGTCGACGTGGCTTGCGAGCTGGCCCGGCGGTACCGGATCGCCGGGGTCAAGCTCGATCTCTACGGTTTCGCCGGCTTCGGCGCGCTCCTTGGCGGCACCGCTGACGGGGTCGCTGAGCCCGCGCAGCCGCACGGTCAGGTTCGCGGGCGAGAGAAGGAGTACGTCCCCGACCGCGACGCGACCGCATTCGACGTAGCCGCGAATACGCCCGGCAGCGGCATCGGCTCCAGCGAGCGAGACACGCAGTGGCAGGTCGCCGCGCGCCGCTGGCTCTGGCGCGGCGAGTGCATCGGCCAACGTGGGACCACGGTGCGGCGCGGGTGCACCCGCCGGTTCCACAGCCGCCAAGGGAACGACGACGTGTGAGGAGACCCCGATGCGTTCGAAATAAGCGGCGCAATCCCTCGCGGTGCGCGCGAAACGCTCGCCCTCGGTGGCCTCAAGGCAGACGACCGCGACGACCCGCAGATCGAGCAGGTTGAGCACGAAGGCGGCCGAGCGTACCTCTATGGTCAGCCCACGGTCGGCATCAATGGCCAGGAGGACGAGATCCGAGCGTGGACGATCCGCAACCAAGCGGTCGAGAGAATCGGACGAAGCGGGATCGCCGGCGAGACGGTAGGCGCGTCCGCCCAGAACGAAGATCGCGCGCCCTGGGTCCGCGGCGCCGTCCGCGCGCAAATGTTCGGCGAGCGCGACGCAGGCCCGGCTGTCCCCGGCAAACGCCACGACCGTCGGTGAGGCGCTAGTCATGGCCGGACGGGGTTGTGGGTGTCGGTGTCATCAAGTGCGTCAAGCCGGCAGGTACCCGAAGCGTTCCATCTGATCACGGTGCGCGCCGAGGACCGCATCGACCTGGGACGCGGACAAGATCTTGCGCCATTGCGCGGCGGTGCCGGAGCGGAAGAACGCCTCGGCGAACATGCTCTTCTCGCGGAAACCGTGGCGCTGTTCCTGCTCGCGCAAGACATCGAAAGAGGAGAACTCGATGGCACTGGAAAGCCGTTCTTGGGGCGGCTCGAGCCCGAGGAAGGCTGCCACACTTTGAAACGCGGTCATCGGCTTGGTCAGCATGTCCTCGTAGCGGATCACGTAGAGCGAGGGGGTCGGCGCGTGGGTCCAACTGTGGACGTGGAGCGACCACGACCCGAAGACCTGATCCACGTTCACGGGATCGGCGAAGGAACGCCCGTTGGGGTCGGCCATGAGCTCGACCGCCTGGTCGACGGTGACACCGAGATGGTAGGTTAGAGAAACTGCCACATCCAGCGGATTGCGTACAACATAGATGGCCCCTGCGGTACAGTCCATGGTGATCAGGGGCACGCCGCGGTCCTCGGCCAAGAGGCTGTGGGTCTTGACGAACACCGAATCGGCGTGGGACTCGCTCATGTGCTGGTGAACCTTGGGCCGAAGCGTCGCAAGTTTCTGGGGCTCGAGCTCGGCCGCGGGACGTCCCGAAACCCGCTCGTACCAGATCTTCTGCGAATCGCCAAGCGCGAATTGATCGAGCTTGTTGATATCGGCCGGCTGATCGGGATTGCGCAGAAGGTTGTGGAGGAAGGCGCGCATCCAGGTGTTGCCGGATTTCGGATACGAGGCGATCCAGATGATGCCGCCCATATCTCAATGCCCACCGCGCGGTCGCGTGACCGAAAAGATAAAGAGGGCGGACCAAAGTCCGCCCTCCTCGTTCGGCAAACTGCCGAAGGATTAGAAGAAGATCGACGTGCCGATGTAGACCGCCGTGGAATCATTCTCGTTGGCAGTCGTCGCCGCGGCCGTCGTCCTGTCGGCCTCGTGCTCGACGAACTGAATGCCCATCTGGAATGAGACCCCCGATCCAAGATCGTACTGGCCAGCGACTTCGAGGCGCTTGGCTTCGTCAGAGCCAATGGCGATACCAGTCGCGATCGGAACGTTGACCACTGCCGCAGCCAGCTCAGTCTCAGTCTCCTGATACTGAAAGCCGACGCCCCACGGACCAGTTACGTACCTGACACCGGCGTTCCAATCTGTGCGATCAGAGTTGGCCAGGTCGGTGCCGAGGTCCGAATCCTTTAAGCCTGCACCGAAGGTCAAGCTCATCCAGGAGATGCTGGTGCCGATGGTCCAGTCGGTCCGATCCTCAAGGTTGGCCGCGGCGTTGTCCGCTTCGAGATCACCTTCCGCCCAACCGGCAGAAAAGTTGAGGTCCAGTCCTTCAAAGGACTGCACGAAGTTGGCGCCGACCTCGAACACCTCCGACTGCTGTGCCGCAGTGTTGTCGAGCTGCGGCGCGAAGGTGCCGTTCGGTGCCTTCGTCGCGTCCGGAGTGTACGATGCGCCGAGCTGGATGCCGCCCCAGCGCGGCGTAAACAGCGTCATCTTTTCATTAGTACCAGAAATGGTGATCCGCTCCGACGGGCCGCCTGCCTGAAAAGTACCGCCGCCGGTGATATTCGTGAAGATCGGCGAGTTGAATCCCCAGGCGAACATTGACGGGGTCGGCGCCGCGTAGCCCATAATGTTCGGCGCGCCCTGGCGGGAGCCAAGCTCCAACCGGAAACCCCCGAACTCCATCCACGCGAAGCCGTCCCGGCCAAGCGTCGCCGCGCCGGCCTGCTCAAAGTTGATGTCACCGGAGATACCCACTTGAAGTCCGTTGTCGAGCGTGGTGTCGCCCGAGATCGTGAACGTGCCGAAGCGCTGAAACGCATGATCGCGAGTATTCGCCCCCGGCTCGCCAACGCCGTCATCCTGGCTAATAGCCGCGAACTGTCCAACCCACCAACCGCTGAGACCGACAGAGATATCCTCCGCCTGCGCAGCCGCGGTCCCACTCAAGAGCCCGGCAGCGACGAGGGCAGTAGATCCGTAAAGTAATTTCTTCATCCCAACCTCACTTCCATTATGCAACAAAGCCCGCAAATGCCGCCAACCCGCATCCGCGAATTGTTGCCATCGGCGTGAATTGCCGGCATTAAAGGCGGCGAGTTCGCGGACCGTCAAGGTGCTTGGCCGGCGGCTGTGTCGAAAGTCACTCAATGTTGCAACACTGCAACATCTTTCGGGGCTTCCCCCCGTGCCATAGGGCCTCCGCCCAGTCGAGCCTCGAACGGCGGGCGCGGTCGCCCCTCCGTCGGCCAAACGGTGAGCGATCGTGACGCGCAAGCCCTTAGCGAGCCTTCATCCGAGCTCGACGCCGGGCGCGGAGGCGTCCACGGTTTCGCTAGGGCTAGAGGAGGCCGTGCGGATTCACCGCGCCGGCGACCTCGAAGGCGCGGCGGCGCTCTACCGCGAAGCCCTGGAGGCCAATCCCGGCAATGCCGATGCATTGAACCTGCTGGGACTGACGCTCCACCAGCGCGGTGATCATGACGGCGCAGTGGCACGCCTTCGCGCGGCTATTCGCCTCGCCCCGCGTACCGCGGCCTTTCACGCCAACCTCGGCCGCGCCCTCGCCTCCGCCGGCGCGCTGGAGCAGGCGGCAGCGTCGCTTTCGACCGCCGCCAAGCTCAACCCCAGTGACGCGGCCGCGCATTTCCACCTCGGCACCGCGCTCATCGACTTGGGGCGGCCAGACGATGCGGTCGAGTACTTTCGTGCCGTCGTCCGCCTGCGGCCCGATTCCCCCGAGCACCTGGTAAATCTGGCGCACGCCTTGCGCGTCGCAGGAAGGCTGGAGGAGTCGGCCGCGGCGTACCGCCAAGCCTTGGACCGCGACCCCGACAACGCGGAGTGTCAGGGGGCGCTGGGCTCGGTGCTACAGCGCCTGGGCCAGAACGACGCGGCGCTCGCGTGCTACGCGCGCGCCCTAGACTTGAACGCCCGGCTCACAAACGCACACCTCAACGCCGGCGATATCCAACGCGATACCGGCCACCCCGACGAGGCGCTGAGGCACTACCGCGCCGCGCGGGCCATCGAACCCGAGGACGAAACCGCTATCACCCAGGAAGCCACCCTCCACGAGCGACAGGGCGACTTCGAGCGAGCTTGCGCGCTGATACTGCCCTTGATCGACGGCGGCAGCCGCGTGCCGAGCACGGTGCTCGCGTTCGCCCGCCTCGCGGACCGGCTCGAAAGGCGCGGGGAGGCACAATCCCTGCTGGAGAAGTGCCTGCAGCGGCCCGGAGTTTCGCCGCATCGCCGCCAACTCCTCCACGCCGCCCTGGCTAACCTCTACGACAAAGCGGGCGCGGTCGACGCCGCGTTCCGCAACACTGCGGCCGCGAATGGCCTTACGGCGCGCCGCTTCGATCCCCTCCAGCACGAGGCCCTGGTGGACCGGCTGATCGACACGCTGAACGCCTCGGCGCTGCGCCGGTTGCCGCGGGCCTCGCACGGTTCGCGACTCCCCGTGTTCATCGTCGGCATGCCGCGCTCGGGCACGACCCTGGTCGAGCAGATTCTGGCCTCCCATCCGCGCGTGTTCGGCGCCGGCGAGCTCACCGATGTCCAGAATCTCCCTGCCACCATCTGCGACCGATTGGGCGTTGCCATTCCCTATCCGGAGATGCTGGTTGATCTCGACTTCGGCACGGCCGATGCGGTCGCACAGCTCTATCTCGACAAGCTACGCGAGATGGGCGGCGGCGCAGCGCGAATCACCGACAAGATGCCCCACAACTTCTTGCACCTCGGCCTGATCGCGCTTTTGTTCCCGGAGGCGGCGATCATCCATTGCGTGCGCGACGCGGTCGACACCTGCGCCTCGTGTTTCTTCCAGAACTTCGGCGATCGCAACCCCTACACCGCCGATCTCGCCCACCTTGGCGCCTATTACGTCCAGTACCGGCGCTTGATGCGCCACTGGCAAGAGGCTCTCGACCGCCCGATTCTCGATGTGGTCTACGAGGACCTGGTGGGGGATGTGGAAGGTACCACTCGGGCAATGCTCAATTGCTGCGGTCTGGAGTGGGAGGTGGCCTGCCTTCGCTTCCACGAGAACCGACGTTTCGTGCAGAGCGCGAGCCACGACCAGGTACGGCGGCCGCTGTATGCGACCTCGATCGGCCGTAGCCGCCGCTATCTCGCCCACCTCGCGCCGTTGCTCGCGGTCCTCTCGGAGGCGGGAGAGATACCGCGGGACCTGGCCGACGTGAAGTAACCAGCGGGCATGGTCGGCGCTCGGGCCAGGCGCGTCAAGAAGCGGCCCAAGGTGGCTTCGATGGTCTCTCCAGCGGCCGATCGAGGTCGCATACAGCGGCCGCCGCACTTGTGCGCCGCTCGCCGATTGCACCGTGCGCTCGGTCTCGTGGAAGCGAAGGCACGCCGCCTGCCAAGGGGGCTCTCGGCAGATTTCCAAATGTGCCGTTTCTCAGCCTCCTGGTCCGAGACCAGGGCTTCGCAAGAAACATCGGGAGACCGACCAGTAAGCACCGCGGCCCAATTGCGCATCAGGCGCTGAGGATCACCCCATTGCTTCGTGCTCTGACGGACGGACGTACTGATTTCCAAGGCGAGGTGTACCTCCGCAATCGCCTCGCCGAGATGGCCACGGTCCAGCAGGAGCGCGCCAAGTTTTGTGGGCTTCGGCGTAGTCCGACTCGAGCGCGACCGCCCGGCGCAGTGCGGCCTCGGCCCCCCGACATCGCCCAGCTCGGCGAGGACTAGGCCGAGGTTGTTGTGGGCTTGCGCGTCATTCGGCGCGAGCTCGATGGCGCGATGGAAGGCGCTTGCGGCGTCGCGAAAGCGCCCCAGCTCGGCGCGCGCGCGGCCAAGGTTGTAGTGGACATCGGCGCGCTCGGCCGCGTGTCCGGCGGCGCGTTCGAGAAGCACGAGCGCCTCGTCGCTGGCACCGGTTTGGACAAGCGCAACTCCGCCCAGGTTCAATGCGTCCACGTTGTCAGGCTCGGCGGCGAGCACGCGGCGATAGCGGGTCAGCGCTTCCCCGTAGCGGCCGGCCTGATGGAGCGCTACGGCATCCTCGAGGTCGCGCGAAACAGGCGCCGCCACGGTCGCTGGTCAGGAACTCTCGAGCGGTTGCAGCGAGGGTTGCGTCAGTTGCCGCTGCTTGCGGGCGGCGGTGGAGCGGACTGCCGCCTTCGCGCCGGCGTGATGAGGAGACAGCGCGAGAGCGCGGCGACATGCCGACTCCGCTTCGTCGAACCGGCGCAACCGGGCAAGCGCCACGCCAAGGTTGTAGTGGGTGTCGGCAGCACCGGGGTTGTGGCGCACGGCCGCGCCGAGTAGCTCGATCGCCGCATCATACGCGCCGGCCTGGATCGCAGCGATTCCGGCAAGGTTAAGAGCATCGACATCGTCGGGCCGAACGGCGAGAAACAAGTGATACAGCCGCAGCGCTTCGTGCACCCGGCCTTCATCATGGGCGGCGATCGCCAGTTGCAAACCCCGCGGGCGCTTCTCCTCGTGCCGGCGTGCGCCGCGGCCGCCAATGCTTGACCGCGCGGCGCGCCTCACATTCCCGCGGCGGCGGCGCTCCCGGCGGTTCATCGCCTCACTGGCACCGCTTGTAGGGTGGCCGTCGCGCAATTCATCATCGTCTGGCTTGCTGTTCCGAACGCTGGTTCGAACACTCGGCGCGGCGCAGCTTAGCGCCTATTGAGACGAACGTCTCAAGTCACGTACAATTGCCATTGCGGATCATCACAGTCGGTGACGATGTTGCCGGACGGTAAACGCATGGCGCTGTTCAAGAACGATACCGCTTGCTGCATCGCGCTAGCAGCCGGCGTACTGATGCTGGCTTCGTGCGGTCTTCCGATCGAGCCGGTGACCGACGACGACGTGGCGGACCCGCTACGGCCGGCGCCGGGCAGCGGATCAATATTCGGGCCTGGTGGCCTCACGGTGTTCGGTGGCGACGATTCGGATAGTGCCGGCGCGGCCGTGGGGATCGGCGTCAACAGTTTCCTGTGGCGGGCTTCGTTGGATACGCTGGCGTTCATGCCGCTGTCCTCAGCCGATCCCTTCGGCGGCGTCATCATCACTGATTGGTACAGCCCGCCCGAAAGCCCCGATGAGCGCTTCAAGGTAACGGTGTTCATCCTCGACCGACTCCTGCGCGCCGACGGTCTCCGGGTCGCGGTGTTCCGCCAGCGTCGAACCGGCGGGGGCGATTGGGCCCAGGAGACGGTGGCCGAGACCACAGTGAGATCGATGGAGGACGCGATTCTCACCGGTGCCCGGCAGTTGCGGATCACCGCGATCGAGCAATAGCGTCGCACCCCGACGATGTCGCGGTACGACTTCAGAGAATCGGAGGCCAAGTGGCAGGACGTGTGGGCCTCGCGCCGGACCTTCTCGGTGCGTGAGGAGGCCGGCAAGCCCAAGTACTACGTCTTGGAGATGTTCCCCTATCCCTCGGGGCGCATCCACATGGGTCACGTACGCAACTACGCGATCGGCGACGTCGTGGCCCGATACAAGCGCGGACGCGGCGTCAACGTGCTCCACCCGATGGGCTGGGACGCCTTTGGTCTGCCGGCCGAGAATGCGGCGATGGAGAACCGGCGGCACCCCGCGCTGTGGACCAAGGACAACATCGCCGCCATGCGCGACGAGCTCAAGGCGATGGGCCTGTCCTATGACTGGGACCGCGAGATCGCCACCTGCGAGCCCGACTACTACCGCCACCAGCAGGCCCTGTTCCTCGATTTCATGGAGGCCGGACTGGTCTACCGAAAGGAAGCCGTCGTCAACTGGGATCCCGTCGAGCAGACGGTGCTGGCGAACGAGCAGGTCATCGACGGGCGCGGCTGGCGCTCGGGCGAGCCGGTGGAAAAGCGCGCCGTTTCGCAGTGGTTCTTCAAGATTACCGAGTACGCCCAGGAGCTGTTGGAAGAGCTGGACAGACTGCCGCGCTGGCCCGAACGCGTGCTCAAGATGCAGGAGAACTGGATCGGCCGCTCCGAGGGCTTGCTCATGCGGTTCGCGCTGCGCGGCCGTGACGATTCGCTCGAAGTATTCACCACCCGGCATGACACCATCTTCGGAGCCACGTTCTGCGCGATCTCGGCCGACCATCCCCTGGCCCGCGAACTCGGCCAGGGCGAGCCCAAGATCGCTGACTTCATCGCTGAGTGCGACCGCTTGGGAACCAGCGAAGAAGCCATCGAAACCGCCGAGAAAAGGGGCGTGGATACCGGGCTGCGCGCCCTTCACCCCTTCCGCGAGGGCGTCGAGCTGCCGGTGTATGTCGCCAACTTCGTGCTGTTGGAGTACGGGACCGGCGCGGTGTTCGGGTGCCCGGCCCACGATCAGCGCGATTTGGAGTTCGCTACCCGCTATGGACTGGGGGTGATCCCGGTGGTCGCGCCACGCGACGTACCGGCCTCGGAGTTCGCCATCGACGACGAGGCCTACCTCGGCGAGGGCGTCTTGATACATTCGGAGTTTCTCGACGGGTTGAGTGTCGAGAAGGCCAAGCGTGCGGTTGCCGAGCGCATGCAGGCCAAGGGCGACGGCGAGCCGACGGTCAAGTTCCGGCTTCGCGACTGGGGCGTCTCGCGGCAGCGCTACTGGGGCTGCCCGATCCCGGTCATCCACTGCGAGGCGTGCGGAACCGTCGCGGTGCCGCGCGAGGCGCTTCCGGTGCGGCTCCCCGAAGACGTGAGCTTCGAGCGCCCGGGCAATCCCTTGGATCACCATCCGAGCTGGAAGAACGTGACCTGCCCGAACTGCGACGCTCCGGCGCTTCGCGAGACCGACACTTGCGATACCTTCGTCGATTCGTCGTGGTATTTCGCGCGCTTTTGCTCGCCCCGGGCCGAGGTGCCGCTCGACCGTGCCGCCGTCGATTATTGGCTGCCCGTGGACCAGTACATCGGCGGCATCGAGCACGCCATCCTCCACCTTCTGTATTCGCGATTCTTCACCCGTGCGCTACAAAAGTGCGGCCACGTGGGCATCGAGGAACCTTTCGCCGGCCTGTTGACCCAGGGAATGGTGTGCCACGAGACCTATCGCAGCAGCGAGGGCGGCGAATGGCTGTATCCAAACCAAGTCGCGCGACGGGATGGGCACCTGGTCCACGCCGAGAGCGGCGAACCGGTGACGGTCGGGCGCTCGGAATCGATGAGCAAGTCGAGGCGAAACACGGTCGATCCGGCGGCGATCATCGATGCCTTTGGCGCCGATGCGGCGCGTCTGTTCATGCTCTCGGACAGTCCGCCCGAGCGCGATCTCGAGTGGTCCGACACCGGCGTCGCCGGCGTGGGGCGGTTCATCAACCGGGTTTGGCGACTGGCCACCGAGCCGGCGCCCGCCCTGCCATCGCCGGACGCGCCCAAACCCGGAGGCTTCGAGGGACCGGCCGAAGCACTGAGGCGCGCCACCCACCAGACCATCGCCGCCGTCACCCAGGACTTCGAGGGATTTCATTTCAACCGGGCGGTCGCCAGAGTCCGCGAACTTGCCAACGCGCTCGGCGATACTCCGGCGGCAGCGGCCGATGACCTTGCGTGGGCCTACCGCGAGGGCCTAGAGGTGCTGGTGGTGTTGCTGGGGCCGATGATGCCGCACCTGGCGGAAGAGATGTGGCAGCGCCTTGGCCACGAAGCGCTGGTCGCCGACACGCCCTGGCCGGAGGCGGAGCGCGCCCTGTTGCAGGAGCAAACGGTCACCATCGCGGTTCAGATCAACGGCAAGCTCAAGGCCACGACCGAGGTGCCACGCGATCTCGGTGAAAGCGAGACCGCCGACGTAGCGCTTGCGGTGGTGGCGGTGCAAAAGGCGATCGCGGGAAAGAAGGTGCGGCGAACGATCGTGGTCCCGAACCGGGTGGTAAATGTGGTGGTCTAGCGGCGCGGCCGCGGCGCTTGCGCTGGTGCTGGCGGGGTGCGGGTTCCAGCCGCTCTACGGCGAGCGTGCGCACGGCGACGAAACCCAGGCGGCGCTCGCCGAGGTTCGTATCGCACCCATTCCCGACCGTCTCGGGCAAGTCGTCCGTAACCATCTTCTCGATATCCTGACCCCGCGTGGGACGCCGAGCGAGGCCCGCTATCGGCTTACCGTAGTGCTGCGAAAGGCCAAAGAGGGCTTGGCTTTCGAGCAAGACGAATCGGTGACGCGCTTCGACGTGACGATCGCGGCAGACTATGAGCTCGCCGAGATCGCCAGCGGGCAAACCCTCGCCAAAGGCACCGCGCGCTCGATCGCGTCCTACAACGTGGTGCGCTCGGACTTTGCCAATACCGCCGCCGAGCGCGATGCCGAACTGCGCCTCGCCCGCGAGCTGAGCAACGAGATCGCGCTCAGGCTGGCGGTCGCGCTCGGCCGCGGCTTTGCGCACGACTCCTGAGCCGGTGAAGATCGCGCCGCGCGACATCGATGGGTACCTCGCCCGGCCCGACCCGCAAGCCCGGGTCATCCTGGTTTACGGCCCCGACAGCGGCCTGGTGAGCGAGCGCGGCGAGGCGCTTATGCGCGCCTTGGCCAACGACCCCGACGATCCTTTCGAGGTGAGCGAGGTCCGCGGCGCGGAGCTCCAGGGCTGGACCGAATACGGACGTTTGGCGGAGGCGGCAGCCTCGCTTTCGTTGCTCGGCGGCGGTCGCGTCATTCGGGTGCGCGGGGCCACCGATTCGCACGCGGCGGCTCTTGAGAGGTTCCTGGATCGCGCGCCCGGCGAGGGACGAATGGTTTACGAGGCCGGTGATCTGAGGCCGAACTCGGCGCTCCGGCGGATCTGCGAGAAATCGGCGCTTGCCGCCGCGATCCCGTGCTACCTCGACAGCGGTGAGGGCTTGGTGAGGCTAATCCATAGCGCTCTTGGCGACGAGGGTTTGGCGGTTGACGCCGACGCCTTGGACTATCTCGCGGCCCGGCTCGGCGGCGACCGCCTTCAGACGCGGCGCGAACTGGAGAAGCTAGCCCTGTTCGTGGGCCCCGGCGAGACCCGCGTCAGCCTGGCTGCGGCCGAGACCGTGGTCGGCGACGTCGCGGCCATAACGCTCGAGGATCTCGCGTTCGCCGTAGCCGGGGGCGATCAGGCGGCGCTGGTTCGCGCGCTCGGGCGCAGCCTACGCGAGGGCGGCAATGCCGTCGCGGCATTGCGCGCGGTTGTCCGCCACTTCGACCGATTGCACAGGGTGGCCAGTGACCGCGACCGCGGCGTCCGCGTCGACCAGGCCATGAAGTCGCTGCGGCCGCAGGTCTTCTACAAGCGCACCGCTGCCTTTCGGTCACAACTCTCGGTCTGGCCGACCGAGCGCCTGGCGGCGGCGCTGCGCCTTTTGCTGGATGCCGAGATCGAGTGCAAGACCACGGGCCTGGCGCCTGACGCCACCTGCGAGCACGCGCTGATGCGGGTCGCCGGAGCCGCCCGCGCGGACTAGTTTGTTCTTCGTTTGTTCTACCGCCGAGTTAGGTCGTCGGCACGTGCTGGCAGAGGCGACGGCAAACCTCGTCGAGCTGCTCGTGTGTTTGATAGGCGATTCGAACGACGCCGCCTTTGGGTTGGCCGCGCACGATCCGATCTTGGATCACGACCTTGAGCCCCAGCGCAGCGGAAATGTCTGCCTCCAGCGCAGTGGTGTTCACGTCCTTGAACGATGACGCCGCCGCGCCCTTTTTCGCCGCCCGTTTGGAAACTAAGCGTTCGGTCTGGCGCACGTTGAGGCCCTTGGCAACGACCTGACGCGCCAGGGCCTCCACCCCCTCGGCGGTCAGGAGCGCGCGCGCGTGCCCGGCGCTGAGCGCGCCTTCCTCTACCATCGCCTTGACCGAGCCGGGCAATGCCAACAGACGAATCGAATTGGCGATATGGCTCCGGCTCTTGCCCACGACCCGGGCAAGCTGCTCTTGGGCGTGGCCGAACTCATCCATCAATCGCCGATACGCCTCGGCCTCCTCGATCGGCGTCAGATCCTCACGCTGAATGTTCTCGACCAGCGCCACCTCGACCAGCGCCGCGTCCTTGACGTTGCGGATCATCACCGGGACCTGGTGCAGCTTGGCCTCCTGCGCCGCCCTCCACCGGCGCTCGCCGGCTACGATCTCGTAGCGATTGTCCTGGTCGGGAAGGGGGCGGACCAGAATGGGCTGGAGGATGCCATGCTCGCGCACCGATTCGACCAGCGAGGCGAGCGCCTCGTCGGCGAAGCGACGGCGCGGCTGATCGGGGTTGGGTTGGATGAACTCGATCGGCACCTCCTTCGAGCTTCGCAGCCGCTCGAGCGCGGCGGAGTCTGCATCCTCGTCGCCGAGGCGGGCCGAGAGGCCACGGCCGCGACCGCGGGTCTGCGCGTCGGCGCGCATGCCGCCTCGGGTCGTGCCTCGCGGTCAAGTATCTCGCGGGCGAGCCGAATGTAGGCGTCGGCGCCGGCGCACCGGTGGTCGTAGAGCAACACCGGCTTGCCAAAGGATGGCGCCTCGGAGACGCGCACGTTGCGGGGGATGATCGTGTCGTAGACCTTGTCGCCCATGACCCCGCGCACGTCGCGGGCCACCTGGTCGGATAGATTGTTGCGCCGGTCGAACATCGTGAGGACAACGCCGAGGATCTGCAGACGCGGGTTGAAGGAGCGTCGGATGCGCGCGACGGTTCGCAGGAGTTGGCTCAATCCCTCGAGCGCGAAGAACTCGCACTGCAGGGGAACCAGTATTGAATCCGCGGCCGCGAGCGCATTGAGATTCATCAGGCCCAACCCCGGCGGGCAGTCGATGATAATGTAATCGTACTCGGCTCCTGCCGCCTCGACGGCGTCGCGCAGGCGGTAGCCGCGACGCTCGGCATCGATAAGCTCGAGCTCGGCACCGGCCAGATCTACGGTCGAGGGCACGATGTCGAGGCCCGGGACTGCGGTGTGAACGATGGCCTGGCGGAGCGGGGCGAAGCCGCAGATCACGTCGTAGGTGCTGGTCTGCCGGCTGCTCTGATCGAGGCCCAGGCCGGTGCTCGCGTTGCCTTGGGGGTCGGCGTCGATGACCAAGACGCGGCGGCGGACCGCGGCAAACGCCGTGGCGAGATTTACCGCGGTCGTGGTCTTTCCAACCCCGCCCTTCTGGTTTGCGACGGCGATGACCCGTGCGCTCAACCCTGGGAGCGAAGAGGTCGGCTCAAGGCTAGATTCGGAGATCTGAAAGTCCCCTCACGACGAGGACGGTGCCGCGCAAAGAGGTTACACTCTGCACCCGTTCGATGGCAATTCTCCGATATTTAGGCGCCGCGGTCAATTCGTTCTCAACATCTTGACCTTTCGGGAAAAGGCCGACGGTGTGAGCGGCGAAGAACGGCCGTGCATAATCGACCAGGGCCGGGAACGGCGCCAGGGCTCGCGCCGTGACGACATCGACCGGCCAGGGATCGAGCCCCTCGATACGAGCGTGATGAATGTGGACGGCGGTCCGCGTCGCCCGCGCCACCGCGTGCAGGAAGCGGCACTTGCGGGCGTTGCTTTCGACCAGGTGCACCTCGCCGGCGCCCATGATCGCCAGCACCATGCCGGGGAAACCGGCGCCCGAGCCAAGGTCCAGCCATACCCGCGCGGGCCTGGGCGCGAGGCCCAGGAGTTGCGCGGAATCGAGCATGTGGCGGCGCCACAGGTCGACCAGGCCGGCGCGGCTTGTCAGCGCCGAACTCCGTCGCCCGCGCCGCACGAGCCCGGCATAGGTTTCGAGCCGGACCAATGTTTCACGTGAAACACCGCTCGCCGCGCGGAACGCGGCCGGGGTCATCGGTCCTGGCAATCTCGCTCAGGCGCGACTTCGCGTTGAGGTCTCGTTGCGCCGGCGAACGTGAGCCAGCAACGCCGTCAACGCGCCGGCGGTCACCCCCTCCAAGCGGGCGGCTTGCCCCAAGGTGCCGGGCCGCGCTGCGGTGAGCCGGGCCCGGACCTCATTCGAAAGGCCGCCAACGTCATCGTAGTCGAGCCCGTCGGGCAGGAGCAGCGCCTCGTCCCGGCGAAACGCCGCAATATCCGAGGCCTGCCGTTCCAGGTACCCGGCGTAGCGGGCGTCGATCTCAAGTTGTTCGGCGACGTCGGGTTCGATCGTCGCGAGCTCGGGCCAAATGCCCCCAAGGCGTGGGACGGAAACGCCCGGATAAGCCAGCAGCTCGACCGCCGTCCTGCGGACGCCGTCGCGGGTGACCGCGATCCGCTGGCGACGGGCTTCGGCCGGAGTCAGGTTGAGGGTCGCCGCGATTTCGCGGGCGCTGCGGAGCCGTTCCATCTTGGCCGCGAAGCGGTCCGCTCGCACGGTGCTCACGCAGCCGATGGACTGGGCCACCGGAGTGAGCCGCTGGTCGGCGTTATCGGCGCGCAGCGTAAGCCGGTACTCGGCGCGGGAGGTGAACATCCGGTAGGGCTCCTGGGCCCCCCGAGTCACGAGGTCGTCGATGAGGACGCCGATGTAGGCTTGCGCACGGTCGAGCACGGCGGGGCGGCCGCCGGCCACGGCGATCGCCGCGTTGAGGCCGGCCATGAGACCTTGGGCCGCCGCTTCCTCGTACCCGGTGGTTCCGTTGATCTGTCCGGCGAGGTAGAGGTGGGCCAAGGGCCGTGTCTCTAGCGTAGGCGAGAGTTGACGCGGGTCCACGTAGTCGTACTCGATGGCGTAGCCGGGGCGTCGCATCACCGCGCGCTCGAGGCCGGGAATACTCGCCAGCATCGCCGCTTGGATCTCGCGCGGCAGGGAGGTCGAGATCCCGTTGGGGTACACCGTATCGTCGTCGAGCCCTTCGGGTTCGAGGAATATCTGGTGTCGCTGCCGCGCCGCAAAGCGCACGACCTTGTCCTCGATCGATGGACAATAGCGTGGGCCGATGCCGTCGATCGCTCCCGAGTACATCGGCGCGCGGTGCAGATTGTCGCGTATCAGTTCGTGGGTCGCCGGCGTCGTGGCGGTCAGATGGCAAACGATCTGCTGTGTGGCGATGCCATCGTTCATGAAGGAGAACGGGACAGGCGGGTCGTCGCCGGTCTGAACATCGAGCCCATCCCAGGCGATGGTGCTGCCGTCGAGCCGCGGGGGCGTCCCTGTCTTTAGGCGGCCGAGCCTGAATCCGTGCCGTTCCAGCGTCGCCGAGAGTCCGTGGGAAGGGGCGTCCCCGACGCGTCCCGCCGGAATCTTTTCCTCGCCCATGTGGATCAGGCCGCGCAAGAAAGTGCCGGTGGTCAATACCACGGCGCCGCAGCGCAACGAGGCGCCGTCCGCGGCCCTCACGCCGTCGACCACGCTGTCGCGCACCATCAGATCCTCGACCGCGTCGGCGCGAAGTTCGAGGCCCGGCTGGGCGGCAAGCGCCTCGTTCATGGCCTTCTTGTAGAGGCGGCGGTCGGCCTGGGCTCGGGGGCCACGCACCGCCGGCCCCTTGCGCCGGTTGAGGACGCGGAACTGGATGCCCGCCGCGTCCGCAACCCGGCCCATGACGCCGTCCATGGCGTCGATCTCCCGCACGAGGTGGCCTTTGCCGATGCCACCGATCGCGGGGTTGCACGACATCTCGCCGATGGTGTCGAGCTTGTGGGTGAGAAGCAGGGTGTGCGCGCCCAAGCGGGCCGCGGCCGCGGCCGCCTCGCAGCCAGCGTGCCCGCCGCCGACCACGATCACGTCATACTTCGCGCGGCTCATGGGTGCACTCTAGATTTCGGGTTGCTTGGAGTCAAAACCACCGCGAGCACGGCTATTTGCCTATGCAGAAATCCCTAAACACAACATCTAGTATGTCCTCAACATCAACGCGTCCGGTGATCCGTCCCAGGGCGCGGGCCGCCAGGCGCAAGTCCTCGGCCGCGAGCTCCGGCGCCGCGCCCATTTGGTAGCGGGCAAGGGAATCGAGGCACGATTGGAGCGCATCGCGGTGGCGGGCGTGGGTGATGGCCGGCGCCGCGCCGGTGCCCACCCGCTGCGCGGCCGCGAGCTGCAATTGTGACACCAAGGAGTCGAGCCCGGCCCCGGTTCGCGCCGAGACCGGAATCGCTGTGCACCCGTTCACGGTCACCGCGCCGCTTGGCATATGGAGGTCGGTCTTGTTGAGGATGACCAGGGTATTGTCGTCCACCAGGCGCCGCGTTTCCCGCTCATCGCCACCGGCCGCAGAGGTGGCATCGAAGACCGCGATCTTGAGGTCGGCGCGCGCGGCGCGGTCGAGCGCTCGCCGCACGCCCTCGGACTCGATCTCGTCTGCGACCGCGCGCAGCCCGGCGGTATCGGCGAGGATCGTCGGGAACCCGGCAATGTCAAGGTGAACCTCGATTACGTCGCGCGTGGTGCCGGCCCGCGCCGAAACGATGGCGGCGTCGCGTTGCGCGAGGCGGTTGAGAAGGCTCGACTTGCCGACGTTCGGCGCGCCGACGATTACGACGTAAAAGCCCTCACGAAGGCGCTCGCCGCGGCGGTCGTCGTCGAGGTACCGGGCGATCGATTCATGCAGCGCCGAGATCTTGTGGCGTACCGATTCGGCTACCCCCTCGGGCAGGTCCTCGTCGGGGAAGTCAATGTCCGCCTCGGCGTGGGCGAGGGCGGCCACCAGCTCGGCCCGCCAGGCCTCGCACACCTCGCCCAGCTCGCCGTCGAGCTGGCGCAGGGCCTGGCGCCGCTGCGCCTCGGTCTCGGCATCCACGAGATCGGCCAAGCCCTCGGCCTGGGTCAGGTCGAGCTTGCCGTTGTCGAAGGCCCGGCGGGTGAAATCACCGGGCTCGGCGGGGCTCACATCGGGGCGCGCCGCCAAGACCTCAATCAAGGCGGCGAGCACCGCCGTGCCGCCATGGACATGGAACTCCGCAACATCCTCGCCGGTGAAGCTCGCCGGCGCCGGGAACCAGAGCACCAGGCCATCGTCGATCGGCCCACCGTCGGGATCAAAGACACGCGCCCGCGTTGCGACCCGCGGCGGGGGGATCGACGACCCGGTCAAGCCGCGAAGCGCGGGACCTGCCGCAGGCCCCGAGACGCGCACAACAGCGATCCCCGCGCGGCCGCCGCCGCTCGATAATGCGAAGATCGTTTCGGTTCCGTTACGGATCAAGGTGCGGGCACGGCTATCGTTTCGCCCCCGTTACGACCCCTCGGCGGCGCTTGCCGCTGTCGCCGGTCGGTGGCGCAGGGTAGGATAGGGCCTGCGCGACCGCAACCGAGACCATCAGTTCCCCCCCCACCCCCATGCGCAACGTCCTAGACCAGGAAGCCAGCCCCTATCTGCTGCAGCACAAGGACAACCCGGTACACTGGCAGCCCTGGGGCGAGGCGGCGTTCGAGACCGCCGCGCGAGAAAACCGGCCGGTCCTGTTGAGCGTCGGATACGCGGCGTGCCATTGGTGCCACGTGATGGCGCATGAGTCTTTCGAATCGCCGGCGACCGCGGACCTCATGAACCAGCTCTACGTCAACATCAAGGTCGATCGCGAGGAGCGCCCCGACATCGACACCATCTACCAACACGCCTTGGCGCTCTTGGGCCAGCACGGGGGCTGGCCACTGACCATGTTCCTAACGCCCAAGGGCAGGCCGTTCTGGGGCGGCACCTACTTCCCGCCCGATTCGCGGTTCGGCCGGCCGGCCTTCGCCGACGTCTTGCAGCACATTCACCGCCTTTTCACTGCCGAGCCCGACAAAGTCGCGAAGAACGAGGCCGCCATTCAGCAGGCGCTCGAGGGCCTGTCGCGGCCCGACCCGCAGGTCGAGGCGCCGAGCCTGAGCTTCGAGGTGCTGGACCGCGTGGCCGAGCATCTCAAGGACCTGGTCGACTTCGAGCACGGCGGAATCCGCGGTGCGCCCAAGTTCCCGCAGTGCTCGCTGTTCGGGTTCCTGTGGCAGGCTTGGGCGCGTAGCGGAACCGAGGACTATCGCAACGCCGTCGTGGTGACCCTCGAGCAGATGTGCCAGGGCGGCATTTACGACCACCTGGGCGGCGGCTTCGCGCGCTACTCCACCGACGAGGTCTGGCTGGCACCGCATTTCGAGAAGATGCTCTACGACAACGCCCAGTTGCTGGAGCTTCTGCTGGCCGCGTGGCGCGAGACTCGCCAGCCGCTGTTCGAATCGCGGGTGCGCGAAACGGTCGAGTGGATCGAGCGCGAGATGGTCGCCGAGGGCGGCGGCTTCGCGGCAACGCTCGATGCGGATTCGGAGGGCGAGGAGGGCCGCTTCTACGTCTGGTCCGAGGCCGAGATCGACGCCGCGCTCGGTACCGAGGCGACCGCGTTCAAGGCGGCCTACGACGTCCGCCCGGGGGGCAACTGGGAAGGCAACACGATCCTCAACCGCTCGGCCCGGCCCGAGTTCGGAAGCGACGCCGAGGAGGCCGCATTGGCCGCCGCCCGGGCGCGGCTGTTGGCGGTCCGCGGCGGGCGGGTCCGGCCCGGCTGGGACGACAAGGTGCTGGCCGACTGGAACGGCCTGATGATCGCGGCGCTGGCCGAGGCCGCGGCGACGTTCGCCGAACCGGGGTGGCTGAACACCGCACGCCGGGGGTTCGATTTCGTGGCTGCGGAGATGGCCGACGGCGCGCGGCTCTGGCACAGCCACCGCCAAGGCCGGGCGCGGCACACCGCGTTCATCGACGATTACGCGAACATGGCGCGCGCGGGCCTCGCGCTTCATGAGGTGACCGGGGAGGCGCGCTATCTCGACCATGCAATCGCCTGGGTGGGCAGCGCCGATCGGCACTACTGGGATGCCGAGCACGGCGGCTATTTCTTCACCGCCGACGATGCGCCGAGTTTGATCGTGCGCACCCGGAGCGCGAGCGACAACGCAACGCCCGCGGGCAACGGCGTGATGGTCGGTGTCTTGGCGCGCCTGTACCACCTCACCGGCGAGGCGCGATACCGCGAGCGCGCCGAGGCAGTCATCGCCGGCTTCGTCGATGCGCTGGGCCGCAACGTCGTCGGACTGACAAGTCTGATGAGCAGTTACGCGTTTCTCGAGCGGGCGGTGCAGATCGCCGTCGTCGGCCCGCCCGAGCGCCCCGCGACCGCAGCGCTGATGCAAGCCGCGTTCGACAGCCCGGTATCGTGCCGCATCGTCACCGCGCTGGCGCCCGGCACGGCGCTTCCCCAAGCACATCCGGCATCGGGCAAGACGATGGTCGACGGCCAACCCGCGGCATACGTGTGCGTGGGTCCGGTGTGTTCCCAGCCGCACACCGATGCGGAGGCCTTGCGCCACGCCTTGGGACGGCCGCCGGGATCGTGAAGTTGTCCCAACTCTCGCTCGATTCGCCGCTCGGCCCGATCACCGTGGCCGAAGCCGACGGCGCCATCGTCGCGCTGAACTGGGGCGGCGCCGAGAACGAGACGGTGACGCCGCTTCTCGACGAGGCGCGGCGCCAGCTGCAAAACTATTTCGCCAGCGGAACGAAAGCCTTCGACCTGCCATTGCGCCCGGCCGGCACCGCTTTCCAGCGTCGGGTGTGGCGCGCGATACGCGCGATCGGGCCGGGGCGCATGCGCAGCTATGGGGCGCTGGCGCGGAGCGTTGGCAGCGGGCCGCGCGCGGTGGCCGGCGCCTGCGCCCGCAACCCGATCGGCATCATCGTCCCGTGCCACCGCGTGGTCGCTGCGGGCGGCCTCGGCGGCTTCTCGGCGCCCGGCGGCGTGGCGACCAAACGCGCGCTCTTGCGGCTCGAAGGACTGGCGGTCTAGTCCGGCTTGGCCGCTGGGCCCGAGTCCAGCGGTGAGGCAGTTCGCCGGTGCTCGTAGTAGTGCCGCAGGACGCGGTTGATCAATGTCTGGTATCGCGGTTTGGAGCGAAACCACGCCAGCATGTCGGCGTCGAGCCGGATCGAGATGCGATCCTTCGTGGGGGTCACTACGTCGGCATCGGCCCAGAACTCGGAGTCGGTCGCCGGGATGTCGATGAAGTCGATCTCCTGGTCCGACATTCGGCGCAGTTTCTCAACCTCAGCCGCGGTAGTTTTCGTATGCTTGTCGTTCATTGCGATTGGCCTTTCGGGCGGATATGACGCGGATCGACTCGCCTCGCATTGTGTAGGCGATGGCAATCACCACGTTGTCGATCTCCCCGAGTGCGAGCCAGCGTTCCTCGCCGTAGTCGAACCGCGTATCGTTTCTTCGCAACAACGGCCCGCCGAACGCGCCAACCGCCGTTTCGAAGCTAATCCGGTGTTTGGCTAAGTTGGCCGCACTCTTCGCCTCATCCCATTCGAACTCCATACACTTTGAATATAGACGTTTGTCTATACGGTACAAGCGCGTCGGATAAGCTGCGCCCGAGCCCGTGACAAGGCGCCCCGGAGGCAAGTATGTTCCGGGCAAATGGGGAGGTGCACGATGGCGGGGACGGAGGTCACGATCGCTGGGCCGGACGGAGGGTTCGGCGGCTATTTGGCGAGACCCGAGGGCGGTGTTGGGCCTGGCGTGGTCGTCATTCAGGAGGTCTTCGGGGTCAACCCGGTGATGCGCGGGATCACCGACAGTTTGGCCGCGGAAGGATTCGCCGCTTTGTGCCCCGACCTCTTCTGGCGACAGGAGCCGGGGCTCCAGCTTAGCGACCAAAACGAAACCGAGCTGGCGCGCGCCTTCGAGCTCTTTCAAGGGTTTGATTTCCCCGCCGGCGTGCGCGACGTCGCCGCGACGCTCGATCACCTGCGCAGCGAGGACGCCTGTACCGGGACGGTCGGCGTGGTCGGCTTTTGCCTCGGCGGGCTCTTGGCCTATCTCGCCGGCACCCGAACCGCGACCGATTGCGCGGTCGGCTACTACGGCGTTGGCATCGAACAGAAACTCGACGAGGCGACCAACCTGACCAAGCCGCTGATGCTGCACATCGCCACCGCCGACGAGTTCGTGCCCGAGGAGGCGCAGACGGCGGTACGCGGCGACCTCGGCACCAACCCGCTGGTCACGATCCACGAATACGAGGGCTTGGGCCACGCCTTCGCTCGCCGCGGGGGCGATCACTACGACGCCTCCGCGGCCGCGCTCGCCAACGGGCGCACCTACGACTTCCTCCACGCCAACCTAGGGTAGAGGCAATGGCAAGGGCGATTCGCATCCACCAAACCGGCGGCCCCGAAGTGCTGGTGTGGGAGGACGTCGAGGTCGGCGATCCCGGGCCCGGCGAGGCGCGGGTGCGGCATACGGCGGTGGGGCTCAATTTCATCGATTGCTACTTTCGCTCGGGCACCTACCCGCCGCCGGCGTTGCCGTTGGTACTGGGATTCGAGGGTGCCGGCGTGGTCGAAGCGGTGGGCGAGGGCGTGGACGTGGTCAAGGCCGGCGACCGGGTGGCCTATGCGACGGCGCCGATCGGCGCCTACGCCGAGGTGCGGCTTGTGCCCGCCGACAGCCTCGTCGCGCTGCCCGCGGATCTTGGCGATGCCGACGCCGCGGCGGTGCTGCTGAAAGGCTTGACCGCGCACTACCTGTTGCGCCGCACCTTCGAGGTGCAGCCCGGGCAGACCATCGTGGTACACGCCGCGGCCGGCGGGGTCGGGCTGATCGCCTGCCAGTGGGCCAAGCACCTGGGCGCCACCGTCATCGGCACCGTGGGCACGGCCGCCAAGGCCGAGCTTGCGCGCGCGCACGGGTGCGACCATGCGATCGTGACGGCAGCGGAATCCTTCGTCGAGCGCGTCGACGAGATCACCGCCGGCGCCGGCGTGCCGGTGGTCTACGATTCGGTGGGACGGGACACCTTCATGGGCTCGCTCGACTGCCTAGCACCGCTCGGCACCATGGTGTTGTTCGGCCAGTCCTCGGGCGTGGTCGAACCGCTCGATCCCGGCTTGCTGGCGGCCAAGGGCTCGCTCTACCTCACCCGCCCGACCCTGTTCACCTACACCGCGACGCGCGAGGCGCTGGCCGCGGCGGCGAACGAGCTGTTCGCCGTGGTCGGCTCGGGAGCGGTCAAGATCGAGGTCAAACAGACCTACGCACTGTCCGAGGCGGCCGCGGCGCACGCCGATCTGGAGGCGCGGCGGACCACGGGATCGACCGTCCTGTTGCCGTAGTCTGGACCCGAGCGCCGCGAGCGCTCAGGTATTCATTGACTCGAAGAACTCGGCGTTGACCTTGGTGTGCTTGAGCTTGTCGAGCAGGAAATCCATCGCATCGACCGTGCCCATGGGCGCCAGGATGCGCCGCAGCACCCACATCTTGGCGAGCGTGCCCTTGTCGACCAACAGCTCCTCCTTGCGAGTGCCCGACTTGGTGACGTCGATGGCCGGCCAGGTGCGTTTGTCGGAGAGCTTGCGATCGAGGATGATCTCGGAATTACCGGTCCCCTTGAACTCCTCGAAGATGACCTCGTCCATTCGGCTTCCGGTGTCGATCAACGCCGTGGCGATGATGGTGAGCGAGCCCCCTTCCTCGATGTTTCGCGCGGCTCCGAAGAAGCGCTTGGGACGCTGCAGCGCGTTCGAATCGACGCCGCCGGTCAGCACCTTGCCCGAGGACGGCACGACGGTGTTGTACGCCCGTGCCAGGCGGGTGATCGAGTCGAGCAAGATCACCACGTCGCGCCCCGATTCGACCAGCCGCTTGGCCTTTTCGATCACCATCTCCGCGACCTGGACGTGGCGGACGGCGGGCTCGTCGAAGGTCGAGGAAATGACCTCGCCCTTGACCGACCGTTGCATGTCGGTGACCTCTTCGGGCCGCTCATCGATCAGGAGCACGATCAGGTAAACGTTGGGATGATTGGCGGCGATCGAGTGGGCAACGCTTTGCAGGATCATCGTCTTGCCGGTCCGCGGGGCGGCCACGATCAGGGCGCGCTGGCCTTTGCCCAAGGGCGCGATGAGATCGATGACGCGGGCACTGGTCTCGCCCTTCTCGGCGCTCTCATCTTCGAGCATCAACATGTCTTCGGGGTAAAGCGGCGTTAGGTTGTCGAAGTTGATCTTGTGCCGCGTCTTCTCGGGTTCGTCGAAATTGATGGTGCCGACACGGAGAAGCGCGAAGTAACGCTCGCCCTCCTTGGGCGCACGGATCTGCCCATCGATGCTGTCACCGGTGCGCATGCCGAAACGGCGGATCTGGCTCGGCGAGACATAGATGTCGTCGGGGCCGGGCAGATAGTTCGACTCGGGCGCGCGCAAGAAGCCGAAACCGTCCTGAAGGATCTCCAGGACACCGCCGCCCGATATCTCGACGTCCTGCTCGGCAAGCTGCTTGAGGATCGCGAACATCATGTCCCGCTTGTGCAGGGTGGCGGCGTTCTCGACGTTCAGCTCCTCGGCGTAATTGAGAAGCTCCGCGGGTGACTTGTGCTTCAGTTCAAGAAGGTTCATGGGACCATGCTTGGCTAGCCGCAGGCGCGGATATGGTAGGGGGAGGGGCGGCGGTCGGACACATCCGACGAGCCACATCGGCCGCGAGCGGCGAGGGGTGAAGATGTCGAGAAGTTACGCGGATGCCCTATGACCCGCTGTGGAATGCATCAAGGATTGACCAAAGACGGCGACAAGTCAAACAGAGATTTTATGTACTTTCTCTAAACGGCAGACGGGCTTTTACGAGATTCTGCGAACCGGCGAGGGCGACTAGCCCCGGACTAGAACGGCTTGACGACCACCATGATGACGATGCCGATCAGCAGCACCGTCGGCACTTCGTTCGCCAGGCGGTAAAAGCGGGCGCTACGGCGATTTCGATCGGCCGCAAAGTCGCGGCGCCAGCGGGCATAGAACGCGTGCGCGATCTGCATGGCGATCAAGAGCCCGAGCTTGACCCATACCCAACCGGCGTCCCAGTCGATGGTTCCGGTGCCCAGCGCCATGGCCAAGCCCAGCACCCAAGCCACGATCATCGCCGGGTTAAGAATGACGCGAAGTAGCCGGCGCTCCATGACCTTAAAGGTCTCGGACTGGATGCCGCCCGGTTCGGCCGCGCAGTGGTAGGCATACAGGCGCGGCAAGTAAAGCATGCCCGCCATCCAGGCCACGACCGCAACGATGTGGAACGCTTTTAGCCACTCGTACCAACCGGAGAGTGCGTCCATTCCGATTACCCTTCTTCCCCGGGCGGCAGTCCGCCATGGGGACAGCGTCCGCAGCTGCGCGGACAAAGGCGGCCACCAACCTCCGAGACCGTTCCCTCGGTCCCCGCGCCCTCGCGCGCCAGCGTCGCCAGCGCCGCGACAAACGCGGCTTCGGTGCCGAGCGCCGGCACACGGTGGTAGCCCGGAACGCCGGCGCTCTCGGCTACTCCTCGGTACAGCACGTCGAGCTCATAGAGCGTCTCGGAGTGCTCCGAGACGAAGGCGATCGGGACCACGACGACCGGGACACCCTCGCCGCCAGCGCGCCGAATCTCGTCCTCGGTCGCCGGCCCAATCCAGCGCAGCGGGCCGACCTGGCTTTGATAGCAGACCACCCAGTCCTCGAGACGAGCCGCCTCGGCAACCGCCGTGGCCATCCGCTCGACCTGCCAACGATAAGGATCACCGCCAGCGACGATACGTTCGGGCAGGCCGTGGGCCGAGAACAACACGCGGGCCGTCCCAGTCGCCTCGAGCTGGCCTCGCACCAACCGCGCATGCGCCTCGATGAGTCCGGCGGCGGTCGGGTAGCAGCAGATGCTTGCTGTCGGGGCGGTGATGCCCTCGGCCCGCGCGGCCCGCCGCCAGGCGATCAGCGAGGAACCGGTGGTGGTGGTCGAGAACTGCGGGTAGAGAGGCAGGAGGACGATACGGTCGGGCCGCCACGCCGCGACCTCGCGCGCCGTCTGGGTGCTCAGCGGGTGCCAGTAGCGCATGGCGATGAAGACCCGGAACACCTCATCGCCGTCGAGCGCGCCGTCGAGCGCACGCGCCTGCGCCTCGGTGTTGGCCAGGAGCGGCGAGCTGCCCCCCAGCGTTTCGTAGATCTTGGTGGCCGCGGCTGCCCGACGTCCGGCGATGAAGTGGGCGAGCGGCCAGCGCGCGATCCACGGTCGGCCGATGATCGCGGCATCGTTGAAGAGATTGAACAGGAACGGCCGCACCGCCTCCGGGCGGTCGGGCGCGCCAAGGTTGAGAAGGACAATCGCGATCCGCGCCGCCTGGGCCATCGCGATCAGGTTTCCGCGGCGCCGCGCCGGACGCGGGAGACCAGGTCCGCCACATGCTGGGGCGGGGTCTGGGGCAAGATGCCGTGTCCGAGGTTGAAGACGAAAGGGCGAGCCCCCAGTGCCTCGAGAACGGCATCGACCTCGGCATCGAGCGGAGCGCCGCCGGCGACCAGGGCGTGGGGGTCAAGATTGCCCTGTACCGCGCAGCCCGGGCCGATCGCGGCCGCGGCCCACGTCGCCGACATCGCGGTGTCGATGCCGACGCAGCTAACCCCGGTTTCGGCGGCGTAGTCGGCAAGCAGCGGTCCAGCCCCGCGTGGAAAACCGATCACCGGCACCTCGGGGTGCGCCTCATGGACCCGCCGCACGATCTCGGCAGTTGGCGCGATGCAGCAGCGCCGGAAGCCGTTCTCGGACAGCACCCCGGCCCAGGAATCGAATAACTGCAACACCTCGGCGCCGGCATCCACCTGTCCGATCAGGTACTCTGCGGTTGCCGAAACCAGCAGGTCCATTAGCTGAGCGAATCCCTTGGGTTCGCTGTACGCCCATGCCCTTGCCGCACCGAACTCGCGGCTTCCACGTCCTTCGATCATGTAGGCGGCAACCGTCCACGGGGCACCCGCGAAGCCAATCAACGTTGCCCCTTCGCATACTTGGGGCAGCGCCGCGGCGACACGCTGAACCGTCTCGTAGACGGGTGCCAGATGATCTCCGATCCGGTCGCCATCAAGGCGCTCGATATCATCAACCGAGGCCAGGGCTTCCAGCACCGGTCCCTGGCCCTCTTCGAAGGCGACCCTCTGCCCGAGGGCGTCAGCAATCAGTAGAATGTCCGCGAACACGATCGCCGCGTCAAGTTCGAAGCGCCGCAGCGGCTGCAAGGTTACCTCTGCCGCGAGGGCTGACGAATAGCAAAGGTCGAGGAAGCCGCTTGCTTGCGCACGGACCTGCCGATACTCCGGAAGGTAGCGCCCGGCTTGGCGCATGAGCCACAGCGGCGGTGGACTCAGCCGCTGGCCGCGCAAGACTGTCAACAGCGGTTTGTCCATTCTCATATTCTTCTAAGAGGAATAATACTAAGATTCTGTAGTAGTAGTAGTTGATGCCTGTGAAAGACGGGGGTTCTCGGCGCAGGAAAAAGGTGGGATTATTTGGTGGATGAGATGTAGGTCCGCTCGACGTGTGAGTAAGAGTGTGGAGCGCCGCGAACGGTCTAGGCCACACCGCGCTTGCGGTCAACTTTGCCTAGGGTGTGAGACACGGTAGCGAGAGCATAGTGCGAGTGGTTTGCTCGGTTGTCCCCAGCTTTGATTGGCTGTGGGGTAGCTTGGCGCGCGCCGATGAAACGCGGGATGAAGGAAGCCTATTCGGGGATGAAAGAACGCGGTCGTGGCGAATGCCAGAATTGTCCCCGCGGATCGCGAACTATCCACCGTTCAGGCGAAACCGAAGCAACCCGATGAGCTCATTCCATCTCCATCTCGTTTCCGACGCGACCGGTGAGACCGTAAACACCCTCGCCAAGGCGGCCCTGGTTCTCTTCGACGTGGTCGCGGTAAACCAGCATGCGTGGACCCTGGTGCGCAACGAGGCCCAGCTTCAGGGTGCCATCCGCGGCATCGCCGAGGAGCCCGGGCTGGTGGTGTTCACATTCGTGAACCGGTCGCTGCGCGATACGCTTGAGGCGGCATGCCGCGACCTCCAAGTTCCCTGCGTCGCGGTGCTCGACCCGGCCGTTTCGGCAATGGCAAGCTACTTCGGTGCGGTGAGCAGCGATGAGCCCGGCCGCCAGCACGCTATGAATGCCGCGTACTTCGGCCGCATCGACGCGATGGATTTTTGCCTGGCCCATGACGATGGTCAACGAACGGCCGACCTTGAAAACGCTGACGTGGTGGTGGTCGGGGCCTCCCGAACCCCGAAGACCCCGACATGTCTCTACCTCGCCAACCGCGGCATCAAAGCTGCGAACGTGCCCGTTGTTCCCGGGATCGCACCTCCCGCGGCGCTCGTGACACTCGATGGACCGATGATTGTGGGGCTAACCACTACCGCCGACCGCTTGTTGCAAGTGCGGCGCGCGCGGCTTTTGGCGCTCAGGCAGGAGGCCGGGACCGAGTACGTCGACGCGCTGGCGGTACGCGAAGAGCCGGCCGCGGCACGTAAGCTGTTCGAGCGCTGTGGTTGGCCGGTGATCGACGTCAGCCGCAAGGCGATCGAGGAGACCGCGGCCGCGATCCTGAGCTTGTACGCCGAGCGGGACGCCGCGTGAGCGGGGCGGATCCGCAGGGCGCTGGCGCCGGGCTGGTGCTCGCCTCGGCAAGCGCGGCAAGGAGCCGTGTGCTTGACGGCGCTGGCGTAACGTTCGCCGTCGAACCGGCGGCAGTCGATGAACCGGCGCTGGTTGCCAGCATCACCGCGGATGGCCGCGGCGCGGCGGAGGTCGCGGAAGCGCTGGCCGAGTTGAAGGCCTCGCAAGTTTCCACTCGCCGCGAGGGCGCGTTCGTTATTGGCGCCGATCAAGTACTCGTCTGCGAGGGCCGGCTGTTCGCCAAGCCCGGGACGCCCGACCGTGCACGCGCCGATCTTCTTGCGCTACGCGGGAGAAGTCATGAGCTGCTGAGCGCCGTGTGCGTGGTCCGTGACGGCAAACCTTTGTGGCGATACCTAGCGCGGGCGCGCATGACTATGCGGCCGGTTTCCG
>CAYUNL010000001.1:48085-48428 GCA_964446055.1 uncultured Alphaproteobacteria bacterium
AAGCACTATCTGGAGGCGGCAGGTCGGGATGTCCTTGCCTCGGTGGGCGCTTACCAGGTCGAGGGTATCGGGGTGCAGCTGTTCAGCCGGATCGAGGGAGAGCACTTCGCGATCCTTGGGCTGCCGTTGCTGCCGCTGCTTGAATTCCTGCGCGGCCAGGGGATCGTGCCCGCGTGAGGGGCGCGGCATGTTGACCGGCCGGGCGAGGCTCGCCGGGATCGTGGGCTGGCCAGTGGCTCACTCGGCCTCGCCGCGCCTCCACGGTTACTGGCTCGATCACTACGGGATCGACGGCGCCTACGTACCCCTGCCGGTGCGGCCCGAGAACCTCGAATCCGCACTG
>CAYUNL010000002.1:0-25109 GCA_964446055.1 uncultured Alphaproteobacteria bacterium
CGAATTCTCAACCGAGACGAAGAAGGGGCTCAGGTTGGCATAGGCGTGGCTCGAGGCGGACCATTGGCGGAACTGTACCGGGTGACAGGGTTTGCATTCGAAGGCCGAGGGGAACTGGCTATTTCGAAACAAATCCTCGTCCGCCACGTCATCGGTTCCCTGTGCCGGCACCGAACTGGCGATAGCCATTGCCGACGCTAGCGCGATCGCGAACAGTAACTTCGGTTGCCAGAACATCGAAACAGTCCCTAGTCCGAGGTTGGGGATGGGCGAACGCCCGCGCCCCGGCCCTTTGACACCAGGCCCGAGGCGTTCACCCCTTTGACGCGTCCCCCCCCGCCAGCGGCGAGTGCAAACGCGTGGTTCAACTGTCTGCAGCCCCTGGTACTCACCTCATCGCTGATGCCGAGAACCACTAGTACGATAACGCGCCAGGGTCCCTCTGTCCAGGTCTTGTAGTCCTTCAAATCCAGACCACCTCACCTGGACCCACACTCTGGCCGCAGTTTGGACGAGGTGTTATTGATCTAGATCAACTCCTCGTGAACGTTAGCGGGTGCTCCGTGACGTCTGGCCGCCTATCGGGCTCAAGGCGTGGCGACCGGCCTTCGCGGTCTATCAAGGCCCCGCCGCCTTGGCAGCGCTTTACACTGAAGCAATGCCGATTCTTGCGGTTTGCTCTGTCCGGGATGTTGAGCGCGGCGCCCTGCCTCTCGATGTGCTTTCTGATCCAGTCCGCATCGTAGGCCTTGTCCGTCAGGACAATGCAGCCCCTCGGCCTTCCACAACGGTGATTGATCCGCGTTAGGGCGGTCGGCCCGCCGGCCCCGAGTAGGGCGGCTGCAACCTGCAGGGCTGCTTTACGGCCTGCCTCGTCGTGGTCGGGCCAGATGATGCAGCAGCATCTATGGGCCGCGCGCGACCGCTACATTCCTCGAAGCGGTCGCCGGCTACCTAGAGGACGGCCGGCGTCCTCGGTTCATCCCGCGGCTCGTTGAGCACTTCGGCACCACTCGGCTCGTGCACATCGACCAGCGCGCGATCGACGACTGCGCCGCCAAACTCTACCCACGCACCGGACCGGCAACCCGCGCGCGCCAGGTTCACGCCCCAACGGCGGCTATTCCGCACCATGCGGCCAAGCGCGGGCTGTGCGCCGACCAGCCGGTCGAGCGACCGCGCCCACCGCGGGGACGCATTCGTTGGCTCAAGTACGAAGAGGCCGAGCGGTTGATCGGCGCCGCGGCGCCGCACCTAGAGCCGCTCCTGGTGTTCCTGTTCTACACCGGCGCCCGTCTCGGCGAGGCCCTAGCGTTGGAGTGGGGCGACGTAGACCTAGCGGCACGACGGGTGCGCCTCATCAAGACCAAGACGGGGGAGCCACGAGGAATCCCGATGCACGAGCGAGTGTTCGAGGCGATGGCGAACCTCAAGCACCGCGACGGCAAGGTGTTCTGCCGGCCGGGCGGCCGCGCTTACGCGGTGCGCGAGCACGCCGGCGGCCAGATCAAGACCGCGTTCAAGGGCGCGTGCCGGCGCGCCGGGATAACTGACTTCACACCGCACGATTGCCGCCACACCTGGGCGACGTGGACCTACGCGGCGCGGCGCGACATCGGCGAGCCAATGGAGTTGGGCGGATGGTCGTCGGAGGCGATGGTCATGCGCTACGCGCACGTCAACCCGGACCACTTGACGGAGGCGATCGCGGCGCTACCCTGGGAAAAATCCGCGGAGCGGCTACCCGCTCCGCACGCAACGCCCTTGTGTGACGCGCCACCGTCCCGGCAAGCCCGCTATTGGGGCGGAATCGGCGGCGCGCGGGCGGCTGGAAACGGTGCCTTGCTCGCGAGATTGATCCAGGTCAAGGTTGGCCGTATGCCTTGTGGGTGACCGTAGCGCTGCCAGGGTGCAGCGCTCCCCAGGGACGCGAGGTGCGAAGGAGGATGGTGCGAGATGCTCGGGCGCATTGAGCGCGCTGCGGCCGCAAACGGTCTCATCGTCCGGGGCGGGTTTCATCCGCGCCCCAGTGACGCCGTACCTCCGCTGAGATCGGGCGGCACCGTCGAGACCCTGGTGATACTCGGCAACGCGGGTCCCGAAATGTGGCAGGCGTTTGTGGCGGCCTGCGAAAACGGCCCCAAGATCCGGAACACGCCGGATCCACTGGACAGTTGGAACGCCGCCATGATGAAGACCCTCGCCGATGCCTTCGGGGCCGAGCCCTTGTCGCCGTTCGAGGGACCCCCTTACCCACCCTTCCAGCGCTGGGCGCGACGCGCGGCGGACGTCTATTCCTCGCCCATCGGCATGTTGATCCATCACGAGTACGGGCTGTGGCACGCCTACCGGGGAGCCCTGGCATTTGGCCGGCGTCTGGACTTGCCGCCGCGTCCGGCACACCCGAATCCGTGCGCGAGTTGCGCCGACAAGCCGTGCCTTGGGACCTGCCCGGTGAGCGCCTTCACCCCGAGCAGCTTCGACGATCTTGCCTGCGCCGGCCACGTGACGTCCCGGCGGGGCACCTCTTGCCATAAACGCGCGTGCCTGGCGCGGCGCGCCTGTCCGGTAGGGCGCGAATACGCCTACGTCCCGGCCCAAGCCGAATTCCACATGGACTCCTTCCTCGACGGGCGGGTCTGAGGCAAGCGGCAGCGCGGTCAGCGGGCGGCGCGGGGCGCCGGCTGGGATTTGTCGACAAGGCGATCGCTGTGGCTGAGCCGAGATGGCTCGGCGTTGGCCAGTGCGCGCTCGAGGTTTGGGAAGGTGTCGTCGCGGTGCGGGAAGGCCATGGCGGCGACAAAGTATTTGTGGAAACGCTTCTCGGCCGCCGTCTCGATCTTCTCCACCCTGCCGACGAGGTCCTCGATCTCGGCCCGTGCCCGGCGGCTCAAGAGCGCGATACGGGCGCCGGCCCCGGCGGCATTCCCGGCGGCGACGACGCGGCTGAGATCGCAGTCGGGAATCATGCCGAGGATCATGGCGTGCAGGGGATCCATATAGGTCCCGAAGGCGCCGGCCAGGACGATTCGCTCTACCGATTCCACGCCAAAGTTGTCCATCAGGAGGCGGGCGCCGGCGTACAGGGCCGCTTTGGCGAGCTGGATGCTGCGAACGTCGGTTTGGGTGACGTAGAGCGCGGGCGGACCCTGGTGCAGCAGGTAGTCGTATACTTCGCCGCTGCGCACCACGTGGGCGTAATCCTTCGTCCGTTCGCCGGTGACGCGCCCGCCGGCGTCCACCAGCCCCACGAGGTACATTTCGGCCACCGCCTCGATGATGCCCGAACCGCACACACCGGTGACCCCGATGCCGGCGATCGAGTCTTCGAAGCCCTCCTCGTCCGACCAGAGATCGCTGCCAATGACCCGGAAGCGCGGCGCCAGCGTCTCGGGATCGATTCGCACCCGCTCGATAGCGCCCAGCGCCGCGCGCTGTCCGGAACTGATTTGCGCCCCCTCGAACGTGGGGCCGGTGGGACTGGAGCAGGCGAGCAAGCGCCCTCGGTTCCCGAGGACGATCTCGGCGTTGGTGCCGACGTCGACGACCAGCACCACCTCGTCCGATTCATGCGGCGCCTCGGACAAGAGGACGCCTGCGGTATCGGCGCCGACGTGGCCAGCGATGCAGGGCAAGGTATAGGCGTGTGCCCCAGGGTGAATCCGAAGCCCGACATCGGTGGCTTTCACCGCGAGCGCCTCGTCGACCACCAGGGTAAAGGGCGCACGGCCGAGCCCGAGCGGATCCAGGCCCAGAAAGATGTGGTGCATGATCGGATTTCCGACCACGGTCGCCTCGACGATGTCGGCGAGCTCGATCCCCGCATCGGCGGCAGTATCCGCGGCCAGGCGGAGGATCGCCTTGCGCGCGACAGCCGTAAGCTGGCGAACCCCCAGCGGGCTTAGTTGGATGTAGGAGACGCGGCTGATGAGGTCCTCGCCAAAACGAATCTGGGGATTCATGACCCCGCCTTCGCCGACCACGTTGCCGGTGTCGAGGTCGCACAGGGTCACGGCGATGGTCGTCGTTCCGATGTCGATCGCGAGGCCGAACAGCCGTTCGCGAAGCCCGGGCCATGCGGCGATGAGCCGGTTTCCTTCGCGCACCGCGACCGTGATCTTCCATTGCCCCTCGATCAAGGCCCCGGGGAGGCCGGCGAGCGCGGCGCCGTCGCAGGTCAGGTCGACAATGTCCCACTCGTCCTGCAAAGCCTCGCGCAGGCGCACGAGATCGGTACGCTGGTCGTCGATGGTGGGCGGCGTGAGTTCGACATAGTGGAGACGGACCACCGGATCGACCTCTACCGCGCGGGTGTCGGGGCGCTTGCGCACGATTTGCTTGTGGACCTGGCTCTCGGGGGGCACGTCGATGACGACGTCTCCGGCGATTCGGGCGACGCAGGCGAGCCGCCGCCCGGTCAAGAGTCCATGTTTGTCGCGATAGCGCGCCTCGTCGTCGCTAAACGGCGAAAGGTGCGAGGGCTCGCAGGTGAGACCGAGTTTGGGAAAGGCGCCGGTGCTCAAGCTCACCTGGCAGCGGCCGCAGATGCCATGGTGGCCGCCGCACACCGAATCGATATCGACGCCAATCTCGCGCGCCGCCTCCAGCACGGTGGCTCCGATCGGAACCTGACCACGCCGGCCCGATGGGGCGAATACGATCTGGGCTTTTTCAGGCACCGGGGGATGTCGCTGCCGCGGCGCCGCCTGGGGAAGCCGCGGCGCTCGCCTGACGCGCTCGTTTGATCCAGCGCTTGCACTTGGGATCCCGCTCCATCAACACTTCTGCCGCCGAAGCGGCGATCATGATCTCGTCGTGAAGCGGATTGACGATGGCGGCGGTCAGCCCCGCGCCGATGGTCATCGCCAGGAAGGTGGCGTTCAGGGCCTTGCGTTCGGGAAGGCCGAAGCTCACGTTCGAAGTGCCGCAGACGGTGTTGACGCCGAGCTCTTCGCGCACCCGGCGAAGCGTCGTGATGGCCGCCCATCCCGCGGTGCCGTCAGCGCCCACGGGCATGACGACCGCGTCGATGACGACGTCGGAAGAGGCGATCCCATGATCGGCGGCGCGCTCGACGATCTTGCGCGCCACGGCCACCCGCACGTCGGGGTCTTGCGAGATGCCCTCGTCGTCGTGGCTGATGGCGACGACGGCCGCCCCGTGCTTGCTCACCAGCGGCAGGACTTCCTCGAGCCGCTCGTCCTCGCCGGTTACCGAGTTGACGAGCGCCTTGCCCTTGTAGACCGAAAGGCCGGCCTCCAGCGCGGCGACCGAGGACGAATCGATGCACAGAGGTGCGTCGGTGAGAGATTGAACCAGGTCGACCGCCTCGGCCATGATCTTGGGCTCATCGGCCATCGGGACGCCCGAGTTGATGTCGAGCATGTGTGCGCCCGCCGCAAGCTGGGCCAGCGCGTCTCCTTCGACGCGGCTGTAATCACCTTGGGCCATCTCGGCGGCCAGCAACTTGCGGCCGGTCGGGTTGATCCGCTCACCGATGACCACGAATGGCCGCTCGGGGCCGATGACAACCTCGCGCGTCGCGGAACTAAGCACGGTCTCGGTCATGGCTCTAGCCCTTCCGTCACGAACTCTTGGCGATGTGCCGGGATCCTCGGTTCTTCAGGATTCCCGACGCGGTGATGATCTCGGAAACCAGTTCCTCTTGGCGGTACGCCATGACGTGCACGCCCGCCACCCCCTCGATTTCGCGTACTTCCTGTATGAGCTCGATGCAAATGTTGCGGCCCTCGCGCTTTTGGTCTTGCGCACCTTCCAGCCGTGCGATCACGGCATCGGGAATGTGTACGCCGGGAACGTTGGTCCGCATCCACCGTGCGGCTCGCGCCGAGGCCAGCGGGCCGACACCGACCAGGATGAAGCAGTGGCGATGCAAATCCGCCTCGCGCACGCGGTCCATGTAGAGGCGCAGCAGGGAAAGGTCGAAACAGTATTGCGTCTGCACGAACTGGGCGCCCGCGGCAATCTTCGTGCCGAGTCGAACCGCCCGCATTTCGTGGGGCGGCGAAAAGGGGTTCGCGGCGGCGCCGATAAACACGCGCGGCGGCGAGGTGATCGCCCGCCCCGACCGGAATCGGGCCTCGTCGCGCATGATGCGAAGGGTCTCGAGCAGCGATATCGAGTCGAGATCGAATACCGGCTTGGCCTCGGGATGATCGCCGGTGCCGACCCCGTCACCCGAGAGGCAGAGGAAATTGGATACCCCCATGGCCGCTGCCCCCAAGACATCGCCCTGGATGGCAATCCGGTTCCGGTCGCGACAGGATATCTGCATCACCGGCGAGTAGCCGAGCCGGGTGAGTAGCGCGCAGATGCCGACGCTCGACATGTGGCAGTTGGCGCCGGAGGCGTCGGTGGCGTTGATCGCATCGCACACTTCGGCAAGCACCAAGGCGCGATTCGCGGTGTCATCGGGATCGGCGGAGTCCGGAGGGTTTAGTTCCGCGGTCACCGCGAATCGCCCCGAGCGCAGCGCGCGCTCGAACCTGCCGCCCGACGAGTGGCCGGGCAGGATCTCATAGTTGCCCGGCAGATCGAGCGGGTGCATGCTCATTGACTTGCCAGGGCGCGCGCTTGCGCCCTTTCGCGAAGCAGGCTGAGCCAAGCGGCGGTGCCCGCGAGCCGATGATCTACCGGACCCTGGGGCTCGCCGAATCCTCGGCCCGCCCGCATGCGCTGGCTACCACGCCAGGCCTCGGCCCACACACACCGCATCTCGGGCTTGACCTCGCAGTGGCCGTTTTCCCGCACGCCACCGCAGGATCCATTGCTCAAACTCTTCGGGCAATTCATCGGACAGGTCATTCCGGTCGTGTTGAGGACGCATCGTCCGCACATCCTGCAGTCGAACAGCAGTCCCTTGAACCACCTCTCAAGCGCCGCCAAGGGACGAGCCAGACGGTCGTAGCCGATCCGCCGCCACAAGGGATCGAGCCCGAGTACGGCGCGCTCGGCGATAGCATACGGAATCTCTAGTCCCCGCGCATGCCGCGTCGCCCACAACCGCATCGCGTACATCGACTTCCCCGTGGAGGATCGCTCGTTTCCCCGTGGCGCCCGCGCTGGCCACGGTTTGTCGCCTTGCTTATCCCGCACCCACCATGCTCAATCATTGACCTAGGTCAATGCCACGGCGCGGGGGCTTGATCCTGATCAGTGCCGGGCCGTATAGCCCGTGCGATGAGGTGCCGACGAATGCAACCCGATGGCAGCGGCCGGTGTTGGGTATGGCCAAAGCGGATGCCGAGGCCATGAACCAGGCCGCACGACCAGCGATTCTGGCGCTGGGATTTCGCGTCTTCTTTCTAGGGGCCGGCGCGTGGGCGGCTGCCGCCATGATCGTATGGCTTCTTACGCTCGAGGGCGGGGTCTCCCTCCCCACCGCCTTGGACCCCCTGACGTGGCATACCCACGAGCTTTTGTTCGGGTTCGTCGCTGCCGCTATCAGCGGCTTCATGCTAACCGCCATCCCCAACTGGACCACCCGTCTGCCGGTACGCGGTCTTCCCCTCGCACTTCTTTTCCTTCTTTGGTTGGCCGGTCGCGCCGCGGTCGCCGTCTCCGTGCCCATCGGGGCCCCCATCGCGGCCGCGATCGATGTGGCGTACCTGGCCACGTTGTTTGTAGTGGTGGCGCGGGAAATCATGATACCCCGCCATTGGCGCAATCTGCCGGTCGCCGGTCTGGTCGGATTGCTGGCGATCGCCAACCTCTTGGTTCATCTCGAGGTCCTCGGGGCAGTCGAAACAGGCGCGCTGGGCTTTCGCCTCGGGATGGCGACGGTGGTGTTTCTGATCACCCTTATCGGCGGGCGTATCGTTCCGAGCTTTACGCTCAACTGGTTACGCAAGCAACGGGATGACGCACTTTCGGCACCCTTCGGGATGATCGACCGGATTGCGCTTGCCGCTACCGCGCTGGCGGGAGTGGCATGGGTGGCGGCCCCCGATACGCGGCTGAGCGGAGCCCTGTCATTGCTCGCAGCACTAGCGAACGCGGTTCGGCTCGCGCGCTGGCACGGCCACCGGACGCTGAGCGAGCCGCTACTGTGGGTGCTTCACCTCGCATACGCCTGGCTGGCGGCGGGCCTGGCGCTGCTCGGCGTCTCGGCATTGGTGCCAGACATACCGCAGACAACGGCGCTTCATGCCCTTACCGCGGGGGCGATCCCCATGATGATCCTGGCGGTCATGACCCGGGCCATCCTAGGGCACTCCGGCCGGGCGCTTACCGCCGGCCATGGCACGACCGCGATCTACGGCGCAGTTTCGCTGGCGGCGCTGTTGCGCATCGCCTCGCCGCTACTCGGCACGGCCGAAACCGCCGCGATCATCGTGGCCGGCGCCCTGTGGGCCGCCGGATTCCTGACCTTCCTGGGCCTCTATGGGCCGATCATGGTCAAGCGGCGGAGCCGCGCGGCGGCATAGCGGCCGCACTACGCGAAGCAAGGAACTCACCAAATCCGCCGCGTCCGGTGAGCCATTTTTCGTATTCCAGCCCGATCCTGTCCGCCGCCGCCCGGGCCTTTGTTTCGAGCTCGGGATTCTCGCTCTGCGCCAGGTAGACCAGCTTCTTGTATTGCGCGAAGTACCGCTGCAAGAGCTTGGGGTGGCGGTCGAGGCCCAGCCCCTTGACGATCAGCCGCTCGAAATGGCGAACCAGGAAATCGGTCAGGAACAGGGTGCCGAGTTCGGCCCGGCACATCTCCGCGTAGCTCTCGAGGCCAGCGTACACTTCGTAGCAGTGACCGCCCGATACCCGCTCGATACCCTCCTCCTCGAGCACCTTGTCAAGCGCGCCGTGGGTGCCGCAGTCGGTATAGAGGACCAGGATCTCGTCGTAACGGTCGCGGTTGGCGCGAATCTTGGCGCGCACGCCCTCGGGGATGTGCGCAGCCGAGTTGTGGAGGTGGGCCGGCAGGCATTCGACCCGGATGTGGGTCCAGCCGTTCTCGCTTACCAACCCGACGATCTCGCGGGCCACCGCCCCGCAACAGATCACCAGTGTGGTCGGATCCTGTGCCGCCTGCTTCATACCTCGCCGTGCCGCTTTTCGCTAGGAGTGCATACGACCGGCATCGAACATAGCGGCGACGTTCGCGGCCGGCACTTCGGGCTGGATTGTGTGCACGCTGTTTAGCACGTACCCGCCGCCCTTACCAAGAATGTCGATCATACGGCGGGTCTCGGCGCGTACCTCGTCCACGGTTCCGTAGGGGAGGACGTGCTGGGTATCGACGCCGCCCCAGAAAGCCAAGCGGTCACCGAAGGTCTTCTTGAGCCGCGCCGGCTCCATGCCCGCCGCGTTCACCTGAACCGGATTGATGGCATCGACGCCGATCTCGACCAGATCCTCGACATAATCGAAGATGCCGCCGCAGCTGTGGTAGAGCAGCTTCGCGTCCGTGCGTGCCTTGACCGCGGCGAACATGCGGGCGTGGCGCGGCTTGATCACCGCGCGGTAGATCTCGGGGCTGAAGATGGGTCCGGCCTGCGAGGACAGATCGTCACCCAGGGCGATGACGTCGACGTTGTCGCCGACGGCGTCGAGCGCGTGCCCGGCGATCTTGATCCACAGATCGGCGTAGATGTCGGCCATCCGCTCGGCCAGCTCGCGGTTCTTGTAGAGGTCCTTTAGCCACTGCGAGAAGCCACGCTGCCACTGCCCCATGTGCACCGGTCCGCTACCGAACTGCAGGCAGATGGCGCAGTCGATGGCGCGTCTGAGCGCCGTGGCCCGCGCTTCGAGATTGCCGTAATAGGCCGGGTCGTCGACATCGGGCCAACCCCAGTTCTCGACGTCAGCGAGTGTGGTCGCCTTGTCGTAGAACGGACCGTCCACCGGCATGAAATGGAAGTGACCGGGATCTCGGCCCCAGCTCACACCCCACTCGTCACTGTAGAGATCGTCGTTGATCTTGATCTGTGGCGGCCCGAAGCTCAAGTTGCGGGTGTCGACGTCGAAGCGCTCGAGCACCGATCGGTGCGGCAGCGCCATCATGTTGGTGACGTGAAAGACCTTGGTCTCGTGTTCGAGCCCGAGGAAGCTCTTGAGGTGCTCGTAGGCGTCGAGCGAGATCGTGGTGCACATGGTGCCCCCGAAATCGATTGGAACGCGGTCGGTCTCCTGGTGATTGAGGGCCGCGAGCACACGCTCGCGGTGGGTCATCGAAGTCATGGCGGTCACCCTGTCATGCCCGCCCCAGGGGATGGGCGCGGGCGGTTTCGAACATGGCGACGATGTTTTCGGGTGGCACCTCGGCCTGGATGTTGTGGACGCTCCCGAGGATGTAGCCACCACCGCGGCCGAGGACGTCGACGATACGGTCGGTCTCATCGCGCACCTCGTCGGGGGTTCCGTAGGGAAGCAGCCTCTGCGTGTCGATGCCGCCCCAGAAAGCAACACGGTCGCCAAACGTCTCCTTCAACTTGGCGGGTTCCATGTCCCTGGCGCTGACCTGGATGGGGTTGATGGCGTCCACGCCGATGTCGATCAGATCCTCGATCAGCGGCAAGATGGCCCCGCAGCTGTGATACATGATCTTGGCCTCGCTGCACTCCTTGATCGTCGCCATGATGCGCCGGTGGTAGGGTTTCACGAGTTCGCGGTAGATCTCGGGGCTGAACATCGGTCCGGCTTGGGAGGCGAGATCGTCGCCGGTAAACACCGCGTCTGCGTTGGCTCCCACGGCGTTAAATGTGTTCTCAATGTGCCGCACCATCATGTCGGTGGTGATGGCCAGCATGCGGTCGATGAACTCGCGGTGACGGCGCAAATCCTTGAGCCAATCGGCGAAGCCGCGCATGAACTGGCCCTGATGGACGATCATGGTCGGCAGGCTGAGCACGATGGCGAATTCGGTCTCCGCCCTCAGCTCCCGCGCCCGCTCCCCGAGGCCGCGGTAGTAGCCGGGGTTGTCGGGATCGGGCCACTCGTGCTCTTCGAGGTGCCCGATGCTCGGCTCCTCCAGATGGAAGAACGGGCCGTCGACCGGCATGGCCGGACCGCCCTCGGCGCGACGCCACAGGGTGCCCCATTCGTCGCGGAAGCTCTCCGCATCGATCCAGCCCTGCTCGCCCGCGAAGGCCCCGACGCTCAGCCTCCGGGTGTCGACCCCGAAGCGCTCGAGGACCGCGGCGTGAGGCGCCGCAAGGACGTTGATGTCGGATAGCACCTCGGTCTCGTGGTCGAGCCCGAGATGCGCCTTGAGTCGGTCGTAGGCGCCCACCGTGATGGTAGTGGCGAAGGTGGTGCCGAAGTCGATCGGCACCCGGTCGGCCGCCTCAAGATTGAGCGCCGCCAGGAAGCGCTCTCTGTGGGTCCAACCCATCGGGCGGCTCAGGCGGTCCCGCCCAGGGGATGGGCGCGGGCGGTTTCCAGCATGGCGACGATGTTCTCGGGCGGCACCTCGGCCTGAATGTCGTGCGCGCCGGCGAGGACGTAGCCGCCGCCCTTGGCCAGGATACCGATAATCCGATCGGTTTCCGCGGCTACCTCCTCGGCGCTTCCAAAGGGAAGGAGCTTTTGGATGTCGATGCCGCCCCAGAAGGCGACGCGGTCGCCGAACTCCGCCTTCAGCCGCTCGGGCTCCATGTTCTTGGCCAGGACCTGGACCGGGTTCAAGACATCGATGCCGATTTCGATCAGGTCCTCGAGGAAGGGGTAGGCCGAACCGCACGAGTGGTAGATGCACTTCGCGTCGGTGTTGGCCTTCAGCGCCGCGATCATGCGCCGGTGGTGCGGCTTGATGAGCTCGCGGTAGGCCTGGGGACTGAAGAGGGGACCGTTTTGCGAGGCCAGGTCATCGCCCCAGTAGATGGCATCGACGTTCTTGCCAACGGCGTCGAGCGCGTTCTCGACGATCCGAATCCACAGATCGGCGATGATCTCGGTCATCCGGCCCACGTATTCGGTGTGCTTGTAGAGGTCCTTGAGCCAATCGGCGAAGCCGCGCATGAACTGGCCCTGATGGACCGGACCGACCGGCGGGTTGAGGACGATGGCGAAGTCTGTCTTTTGGCGCAGCGCCCGTGCTCGTTCCGCCAAACCGTCGTAGTAGGCCGGGTCGTCGGGGTCGATCCAGGCCCAGTTCTCGAGATCGGCGATGTCGGGCTCTTTGCCATAGAAGGGCCCGTCCACCGGCATCGCGGGGTGCTCGCCCGGCGGCTTGCGCCAGATGGTGCCCCACTCATCCCTCACGTTGTACTCGTCGATCTGGGTCTCGCGTTCTCCGAAGCTTGCGCCAAAGCTCAGGTATCGGGTGTCGACGTCGAACCGCCGGAGGATCGATTCGTCAGGGAACGCCAGGAGCGCGTTCTTGATCATCACCGCCGTTTCGGTCTCCACCCCGAGATGCCGCTTGAGCTTCTCGTAGGTGGGAATCGTCAGCGTGGTGGCCGAGGTGCCGGCGAAATCGATCGGCACGCGGTCGGTCTCCTCGTGGTTGAGCGCCGCCAACACACGATCTCTGTGCGACCAAGTCATGCTTTCGCTCCTCCATATCTATGGGCGCCGGCGGCGTCCAACATGGCGACGACGTTCTCCGGCGGCACCTCGCGCTGGATGGCGTGCGAGCCGGCCAGCACGTAGCCGCCGCCTTTGCCCAGGATCTCGATCATGTGGCGGGTCTCCGCGCCCACCTCCTCAACGCTTCCGAAGGGCAAGAGGTCTTGGGTGTCGACCCCGCCCCAGAAACCGATGCGCCCGCCGAAGTCGGCCTTGAGCCGCTCGGGCTCCATGCCCGTGGCGCGAACCTGGATCGGATTCAGCGCCTCGACGCCGATCTCGATCAGGTCCTCGATGAACGGATGGACCGCACCGCAGGAGTGATAGAGAACCTTGGCGTCGGTGTGCGCCTTCTCCATTTCGATCATGCGGCGGTGATGGGGCTTGATCACCTCGCGGTAGATCTTTGGGCTGAACATCGGCCCCGACTGCTGGGCCAGATCGTCGCCCCAATAGATCACGTCCACGTTGTCACCAACGGCGGCGAGCGCGTTCTCCATGATCCTGATCCACAAGTCGGTGACGATCTCCATCATCCGGTCCGCGTACTGGCGGTGTTTGTAGAGGTCTTTCAGCCAATCGGTGAATCCACGCATGAACTGGCATTGATGGACCGGAGCGATCGGCGGGTTGAGGACGATGGCGCAGTCGGTCTGCTCCCTGAGCGCCTTCGCCCGCTGCGTGAGCCCGCGGTAGTAGCCGGGATCGTCGGGGTTGATCCAGTCCCATTCCTCGAGCGTGCCGAGTTCCGGCTCCTTGCCGTAGAAGGGGCCGTCCACGGGCTGGGAGGTGCCTTGCGGCGTCTTCTTCCAGACCACGCCCCACTCGTCGGCGAAGGTGGTCTCGTCGATCGCCCGGTCACGCTCGCCGAAGGTCGCGCCGAAGCTCAGGTATCGGGTGTCCACGTCGAAGCGCTCGAGGATTGCCTCATCGGGCGACGCGAGATCGTGGATTCTCGACATCACCGCGGTTTCGTGCTCCAGCCCCAGATGCCGCTTGAGCTCCTCGTAGGCCGGAGTGCTCAGCGCGGTTGCCGAGGTGCCGCCGAAGTCGATCGGGATGCGGTCGGGCTCCTCGTGGTTGAGCGCCGCCAGCACCCGATCCCGGTGCGTCCAAGTCATGCGCGCGCTCCTCCGTAGCGGTGGTTGCGGGCAGTCTCGAACATGGCGACCACGTTTTCGGGCGGCACCTCGGACTGGATGTTGTGGACGCTGTTCAACACGTAGCCCCCGCCCTTGCCGAGAACCTCGATGATCCGGCGGGTCTCGGCGCGGACCTCGTCGGCGGTCCCGAACGGCAACAGCTTCTGGGTGTCGATCCCGCCCCAGAACGCGACCCGGTCGCCAAACTCTTCCTTGAGTTTCTCCGGTTCCATATCCTTGGCATTCACCTGCACGGGGTTGATGGCGTCGGACCCGATCTCGATCAGATCGTCGATCAAGGGCTGGATGGCGCCGCAACTGTGGAACATGATCTTGGCCTCGCCGCAGGCCTTGACCGTGTCCACCATGCGCTTGTGCCGGGGCTTGACCAGTTCGCGATAGACCTCGGGGCTGAACATCGGTCCTTCCTGCGAAGACATATCATCGTCCAGGATCACGGCGTCCACGTTCGGGCCGGCGATGTTCAGCGCCTCCTCGGCGACCCTGACCCATTGGTCGGTGATGAGGTCCATCAGGCGGGCCGCGTATTCGGGCGCCCGCCGCAGGTCCTTGAGCCAGTCGCCGAAGCCGCGCAGCCACTGGCCGAGGCAGACGGGACCGGCGCCAAGGCTAAGGACGATCGCCCGGTCGCTCTCCCGCCGCAACGCCTCGGCACGCTCTTTGAGCCCGTCGAAGTAGCTCAAGGCGTTGGGGTCGAACCACTCATAGCTATCGAGATCGGCGATGTCGGGTGGTTTGCCTTCGAAGGGGCCATCGACCGGCATGTAGTGTTGATCGGGCGCCTGGCGCCAGGTGACCCCCCACTCGTCGAGAACGTTGTGCTCGTCGAGTTCTTTGCCATCGACGCCGAAGGCCAAGCAGCGGGTATCGACATCGAAGCGCTCGAGCACCCAGGGATCGGGGGCGGCAAGCCGGTCGGTCTTCGACATGACCACGGTCTCGTGCTCGATACCCAGATGCTCCTTGAGCCGATCGTAGCCGGGGACCGTAATCGTGGTGCACATCGTGCCGGCGAAGTCGATGGCGATCCGGTCCGCCTCCTCACGATTGAGGGCCGCCAGAAGCCTGTCTCTATGGGTCCAGGTCATCGCCCACTCCCGGCCAGGTTTCGCCGGCCCTCAATTCGTCGCCGCGAAACGATGCGTGCGGGCGGCATCGAACATGGCTACCACGTTCTCGGGCGGCACCTCGTCCTGAATATCGTGCACGGCGTTCAAGACATAGCCGCCGCCCTTGCCCAGTATCTCGATGGTCCGGCGGGTCCCCGCGGCGACCTCGGCGGGCGTCCCTCGCGGCAGGAGCTCCTGGGTGTCGACCCCGCCCCAGAACGCGAGGCGGTCGCCGAATTCTTCCTTCAGGTCCGCGGGGGCCATGTCGCTGGCGTTCACCTGCACGGGATTGAGAGCGTCGGCCCCGACGTCGATCAGGTCGCCAACGAACTGGTGCACGGCGCCGCAGCTGTGGAACACCACCTTGAGGCCCGCATGCTCCTTGATGGCCGAGATCATGCGGGCGTGGCGGGGCTTGACGAACTGGCGATAGATTTCGGGGCTGATCAGCGGTCCCGCCTGGGTACCCAAGTCGTCGCAGACGATGACCATGTCCACGTTCGTGCCCACGGTATCGAGCGCGCGGTGAATGATTCCGATCCATGTGTCGGCGATCAGGTCCATGTGTCGGGCGGCGTACTCGGGGTTTCGATAGATATCCTTGAGCCAAGCGCCAAAGCCGCGTTGGCGCTGGGCCAGCGCCGCGCACAGGTTTCGCGCGTCGAACATGATGGCGCAGTCGGTTTCGCGCCGCAGCGCCTGCGCCCGTGATTCCAGCCCCGAATAGCGCGCGGGATTGTCGGGGTCGGGCCAGTCCCAGCTCTCCAGGTTCGCGATGTCGGGCGCTTGGTCCTGGAACGGACCATCCACCGGCATGAACTGGCCGCCCGGCGCTTGGCGCCAGGTGGTACCCCACTCGTCAAGGCAAGCGTACTCGTCGATCTCTTTCAACTGTGGACCACGACCGAGGAACCGGACGTCGACATCGAAGCGTTCGAGGACCGAGTCATCGGGCAGCGCAAGTCGGCCGATCTTCGACATGATCGCCGTCTCGTGCTCGAGGCCGAGGTGACCCTTGAGCCGCTCGTAGCCCTCGAGCGTGATGCTTGTGACGTTGGTGCTGCCGAAGTCGATCGCGACGCGATCCGCCTCTTCGAGATTGAGCGCCGCTAGAACCCGGTCGCGATGGGACCAGCTCACCCGCCGGCGCCCCCATAGCGGTGATCGAGGCCGGCCTCGAACATCGCGACCACGTTCTCGGGCGGCACTTCGGACTGGATGTTGTGGACGCTGTTCAACACATAGCCCCCGCCTTTGCCCAGGACCTCGATGATGCGGCCGGTCTCGGCACGAACCTCATCGGCGGTCGCGAACGGCAAGAGCTTCTGGGTATCGATCGCCCCCCAGAACGCGACCCGGTCTCCGAACTCATCTTTGAGCTTCTCCGGCGACATGCCCTTGGCGTTCACCTGCACCGGGTTGATCGCGTCGCAGCCGATCTCGATCAGGTCGTCGATGAAGGGATAGATGCCGCCGCAGCTATGAAACATGGTTTTGGCGTTGCTGTTGGCCTTGACGGTGTCGAGCATGCGCTTGTGCCGGGGCTTGATCATTTCGCGATAGACCTCGGGACTGAACATCGGTCCCGCCTGCGAGGACAGATCGTCGCCAAAGAAGACGGCGTCCGCGTCCGGGCCGACGATGCGCAGCGCCTCCTCGGCGACTTTGACCCACTGGTCGGTAATCAGGTCCATCATGCGGATGGCATACTCGGGCGCCCGCCTCAAGTCCTTGAGCCAGTCGGCGAAACCGCGCAGCCACTGGCCGATATGGACGGGGCCGGCGCCGAGGCTGAGGACGATGGCGCGGTCGCTCTCGCGCCGCAGCGCCTCGGCCCGTTCCTTGAGCCCGTCGAAATAGTTCAACGCGGCGGTGTCGAACCAGGCGTAGCGTTCGAGATCGGCGATGTCCGGCGGTTTGCCTTCGAAAGGCCCGTCGACCGGCATGTAGTGGTGATCGGGCGTCTGGGTCCAGGTAATGCCCCACTCGTCGAGAATGCTGTGCTCGTCGAGATCCTTGCCGTCGACGCCGAAGGCCAGGAAGCGGGTGTCGACCCCGAAACGCTCGAGCACCGAGTAATCGGGGGTCGCAACCCGGAGGGCCTTCGACATGACCACGGTCTCGTGATCGAGCCCCAGATGCTCCTTGAGGCGGTCGTAGCAGGGCACCGTAATCGTGGTGCACAGCGTGCCGGCAAAGTCGATGGCGACACGATCGGCCTCCTCGTGATTGAGGGCCGCGAGAAGCCTGTCTTTGTGGGTCCAGCTCATGCCCGTGCACCCCCGTAGCGGTGGCCGCAGGCGGCCTCGAACATGGCGACGACGTTCTCGGGCGGCACCTCGGGCTGGATGTTGTGGACGCTGTTCAACACATAACCCCCGCCCTTGCCGAGAACTTCGATGATCCGCAGCGTCTCGGCCCGGACCTCATCGGCGGTCCCGAACGGCAACAACTTCTGGGTATCGATCGCCCCCCAGAACGCAATCCGGTCCCCGAACTCGGCCTTGAGCCTTTCCGGCTCCATGCCCTTGGCGTTGACCTGGACGGGGTTGATCGCATCACACCCGATGTCGATCAGGTCATCGATGAGGGGGTGGATGCCACCGCAACTGTGGAACATGACCTTGGCCTGGCTGCAGCCCTTGACCGTGTCCAACATGCGCTGGTGCCGGGGCTTGACCATTTCGCGATAGACCTCGGGACTGAACAACGGTCCCGCCTGCGAGGACAGATCATCGCCCAGGAACACCGCGTCCACGCTCGGGCCGGCGATGCTCAGCGCCTCCTCAGCGATCCTTACCCATTGATCGGTGATCAGGTCCATCATGCGGATGGCGTACTCGGGCGCCCGCCTCAGGTCCTTGAGCCAGTCGCCGAAGCCGCGCAGCCACATGCCGAGATGGACGGGGCCGGCGCCAAGGCTGAGGACGATGGCGCGGTCGCTCTCGCGCCGCAGCGCCTCGCCACGTTCTTTGAGGCCGCGGTAATAGTCCAACGCGCCGGGGTCGAACCATTGGTAGGCGTCGAGATCGGCGATGTCGGGCGGCTTGCCCTCGAAAGGTCCGTCTATCGGCATGTAGTGGTGATCTGGCGCCTGGTGCCAGGTGATGCCCCACTCGTCGAGGACGTTGTACTCGTCGAGATCTTTGCCGGCGGCGCCGAAGGCCAGGTACCGGGTATCGACTCCGAAACGCTCAAGGAGCGAGTAGTCGGGGGCCGCAAGCCGGTTGGTCTTCGACAGCACCTCGGTTTCGTGTTCTAGCCCAAGGTGCGCCTTGAGGCGCTCGTAGCCGGGCAGCGTAATCGTGCTGCACATCGTGCCGGCAAAGTCGATCGCGACGCGGTCCGCCTCCTCGTGATTGAGGGCCGCCAAAAGTCTATCCCTATGGGTCCACGTCATGCCTGCGCCCTCGCGTAGCGGTGGTTGTGCGCCGTATCGAACATGGCGACGACGTTCTCCGGCGGCACCTCGAGTTGGATGTTGTGGACGCTGTTCAGGACCATGCCGCCGCCCTTGCCCAGGATATCGATGATGCGCCGGGTCTCCGCCGCCACCCCGTCCGCGGTCGCGCTGGGCAACAGCTTCTGGGTGTCGATGCCGCCCCAGAACGCCATGCGCTCGCCGAACGCCTCCTTCAGGTGCTCGGGCTCCATGCCGTTCGCGTTCACCTGCACCGGGTTGAGGGCATCGACGCCGACGTCGGCCAAGTCGTCGATGAAGTCGGCGACCGCGCCGCAGCTGTGGAACAGGACCTTGACGTCGTACTCGGCCTTGATGGTCTGGATGGCGTGATAGTGGCGCGGCTTGATGACCTGGCGATAGTACTCGGGGCTGAACAGCGGTCCCTGCTGCGAGCCGAGGTCGTCGTAATAGACGATGACGTCGACATTGCCGCCGATGGCATCGAGCGCGTTCCGGGTCATTTGGATCCACCACTCGTTGTTGATATCCATCATGCGCTCGGAGTACTCGCGGTGCTTGTAGAGGTCCTTCAGCCAATCGCCGAAGCCGCGCAGCATCTGGCCCAGGCAGGCGCAGCCGGCGGGCGTGTTGAAGACCACGGCGCAGCCCGTCTCGCGCACCTCTTTGGCGCGCTCGGCCAGTCCTCGGGTGTACTCGGGGTTGTCGGGGTTCGGGACCTCGAAGTTCTGGAGCTCGGCGAGGTCGGCGTCTTTGTTGTAGAAGGGGCCGTCCACCGGCATACACGAGGCCGGGTTGTCGTCGTACTCGGGCCCTTCCTCCCAGATCACCCCCCACTCGTCGCGGAAGGCGCGCCGCTCAGTATCTTGCTCTTTCGCGGCAAGGTCCTTGCCGCCGGTCGAGGCGAGGTATCGGGTATCGATCCCGAAGCGCTCGAGGATCGAGATGTCCGGCTCGACGGTCTGGAAGATCTCCGAACTGACCACCGTCTCGTGCTCGAGGCCAAGATGCTTCTTCAGCTGATCGTAGGCCGGCGCGGTCGCCGTGGTGGCGCCGGTGGCGCCAAAGTCGATGGCAACGCGGTCGGCCTCCTCGTGGTTGAGCGCCGCCAGCACCCTCTCTCTATGCGTCCAACTCATCTGTCAGCCTCCGATCGATCGCCGGCGGGCGGCTACGCCGCTCTCCGGTAGCTGTGGGCAAGGGCAGTATCGAACATGGCGACGACGTTCTCCGGCGGCACCTCGGCCTGGATGTTGTGCACGCTGCCCAGGACATAGCCGCCACCCTCGCCCAGAACGCTCACCATACGACGGGTTTCCGCCGCAACCTCGGAGGCGCTTCCCGAGGGCAGGACGTGTTGCGTATCCACGCCGCCCCAGAAGGCGATACGGTCGCCGAACTCGGCCTTCAGATTCACCGGGTCCATTCCGGCGGCGTTCACCTGCACCGGGTTGACTGCGTCGACGCCGATCTCGATCAGGTCCTCAATGAACTCGTGGACCGCGCCACAAGAGTGAAACAGGAACTTCACCTCGGCCGCAGTCTTGACCGCCGCGATGACGCGGCGATGCCGCGGCTTGATGATCTCGCGATAGATTTCGGGGCTGAACAGAGGCCCCTGCTGCGAGCTCAGGTCGTCGCCGTATTGGACCACATCGACGTTGCCGCCGGCCGCTTCGAGCGCGTTCACGACCCTGCGGATCCACCACTCGGTCGCGATATCCAACATGCGGCAGACGACCTCGCGGTTCTTGTAGAGGTCCTTCAGCCAGTTGCCGAAGCCGCGAATCAACTGGCTCTGCGAGGTACACCCGGTCGGCGTATTGAGGACGACGGCACAACCGGTGGCGCGTAACGCCGCTGCCCGCTCGCGCAAACCGTCGAAACACGCGGGATCGTCGGGATCCGGCACCGCCAGGCCGGCAAGCGTGGCCACGTCCGGTCGCTCGCCGTAGAAGGGGCCGCCGGCGGGCATGTAAGGATGATCCGGCGCCCGCTTCCAGACCACGCCCCACTCGTCGCGGCAAACGGTTTCGCCCACCCGCTCGGGCTCCAAGCCAAAGCCAACATACCGGGTATCGACGGCGAATCGCTTGAGCACCGATTCGTCGAGGCACGCAGTCTGCGAAATCTCGGACATCGCCGCGGCCTCGTGCGATAGTCCTAAGTAATCCTTCAACCGCTCGTAGGCGGGCAGCGTCGCCGTCGTGGCCGAGGTGGCGCCGAAGTCGATGGCGACGCGGTCCGCTTCCTCGCGATCGAGCGCCGCCAGAACCCGCTCTCTATGCGTCCAACCCATCGCCGTTCTCTATCGCCCCGAAACCCTCAGAAACGCTCCGCCTCCTCGCGCGCGATCTCGACCCAGCGGATGACGCGCTCGGGGTCGTTCCGAATCGTGTGGTTGTCCTTCATGATGACCTCGACGCAGCAGTCCCGCGTCACCGAGAAGATTTCCCTGAGTTCCGCCCGCGCAGCCTCCTCCTCGAAGCTGTCCATCGCCAGGTACGAAGGCTGAGGCTTGGCCGAATAGATGTATTTGTCCTTGAGGCGCTCGGCCATCATCGCCTTGTCGGCCCACGGCGAAACCGAAATCCGCCGCAGGTTGGGGAACTCTTCGATGATGTGCCAGCGGCTGTGCAGGGCCTCGCAGCAGCCGTAACAGTTGAGGCCGAAGCGCTCGAGCGCGGGCTTCTGATAGGCGAAGACGAACTCGGCGTACATCTCGGGGCCGACACCGGCGGTCTCCTGGCTCTCCGAGTGGCCCCACATGTCCTCGCAACGCACCTTGTCCGCGAAGTCGGGTTGCGGCAGCTCGTCGCTCCACCCCAATCCCCCGGAACCGACGTAGGTGCCGTCGTTGTTGAGACTGAGAAGGTCGCGGTCCTCGAGCTCATCGAGCATCGCCGTCGTCCCGTCTCGCAGGAAGCCCATGATGCGGTGCAGGAGGTCCGGGTCGCGGTACATGTCGTACATGATCTGCTGGGCGCCGCGTAGCTCCGCGAGCTTCTTGGTGGTGACCGTCGACCACCACCAGATCGTCTTCACGCGAACCGGCAGAAGATCGCCCAAGAGGTCGTCGGCGGCGCTGCGGATGCGCTCCGTCGCCGCGAAGTCCACATCGATCGTCGGGAAGTGCAGCGCTTCGAGGTCGTCCTCGGTCTTGACCGGCGCGTCCCAGGCGTAGCACCAGCCGGCTTCGTTATGAATCCGGGTCTCCCGCAGGCCCCAGTCGAATGGGTCGTAGACGTGCGGGACGTCGAAGCCGGGACGGATCGTGTAGTCGTCCCTCATTCGCGAGCCCCAGAAGATCTCCTTGCGCAGCCGCAGCTCCCAGCGCCGGGTGAGTGGGCTCTCGCAGACGAGGTCCTTGTCGGGAAGGATCTCCTTCCACCCGTTTTCGGGTTTGCAGAAGATCAGCGGACGCGTCTTCTCGAGCGCGTTGTGCTTCGCCCAAAGGGCGCGTTTTTCCGCTTCGACGGGCCGCGCGGCGAGCTCCGCGACCTCGCCGGCCAGGCGGCGCAGGACCTTGCGTTCGGCCTTGGTGATTCGCGGTCCCTGCGGCGGGCAGTACTGGTAGGCCAGGACGTCGTCGAGATCGTAGGTCTCATCCGATACCGAGCCGCGCTCTCTGATTTCGCTCATCACTCACTCCCGGGTCCAGAGGCCTGGGGTCGGGACCGCCCCGGATCGTGCGGTGCCTCTACGCGCGCTCCGATTCCTCGCGCGCGATCTGGACCCAACGGATGACGCGCTCGGGGTCGTTCCGAATCGTGTGGTTGTCCTTCATGATGACTTCGAGGCAGCAATCGCGTGCGACCCGGAATATCTCGCGCAACTCGGTCCGGATGGGCTCCTCTTCGAAGGTATCCATCGCCAAGTACGACGGCTGAGGCTTGACCGAGTAGACGTAATTGCCCTGCAGCCGCTCGGCCAACACTGCCTTGTCGGCCCACGCGGAAACCGAAACCCGACGCAGATTCGGGATCTGCTCGACGACATGCCAGCGCTTGTCGAGCGGCTCGCAGCAGCCGTAGCAGTTCAGGCCGAAGCGCTCGAGAATCGGCTTTTGATAGGGGAAGACAAACTCGGAGTACATCTGGGGCGACACACCCGAGGTCTCCTGACTCTCGCTGTGCCCCCAGATGTCGGCACACCGGACCTCGCCTTCGAAGTCGGGTTGCGGCAACTCCTTCACCCAGCCCAATCCACCCGAGCCCACGTAGGTCCCATCGTTGTTCAGACTCAGCAGATTCCGATCCTGCAACTGATCGAGCATCGCCATCGTGCCATCGCGTAGGATGCCCATGATGCGATGGATCAGGTCGGGGTTTCGGTACATGTCAACCATGATCTGCTGCGCGCCCCGCAGTTCCGCCAACTGCTTGGTGGTAACCACCGACCACCACCAGATCGTCTTGATGCGAGCGGGCAACAGATCGCCAAAGATATCGTCAGCCGCGTTCTTGATCCGCTCGGTCGCCGCGTAGTCCACGTCGATCGTGGGAAAGTGCAGCTGCTCGATGTCGGCTTCGGATTTGATGGGTGCTTCCCAGGCGTAGCACCAGCCGGCCTCGTCGTGGACGCGCTTCTCCTTTAGACCCCACTCGATCTCTTCGTAGACGTGGGGGACATCGAAATAGGGTCGAATCGTGTAGTCATCCAGCATCCGGGAGCCCCAAAAAACCTCCTTGCGCAGCCGGAATTCCCATTGCCTGGCGAGGACATCCTGGCACTCGAGGTCCTCAGCCCTGATGATCTCATTCCAGCCGTTCTCGGGATCGCAGAAGATCACCGGGCGCGTCTGTCCGAGCCCGTTGTGCGTCTCCCACAGCTTGCGCTTCTCCGCCTCGATGGGACGCGCCGCCAGCTCGGCAACTTCGCCCGCCAGCCGGCGCAAGACCTTTCGCTCGGCCTTGCCTATCTGCGGCCCCTTGGCCTGATGAATCCTCGAGGCGACAACGTCGCCGGACTGATCCGAGACGGAGCCTACGTTTCTGATCTCTTCCATCTGTCACTCCCCTGCCGGACTTGCCATTGCTCTCGCGATCCGGCGTCTAGGCCGCGTTCCGTCTGCCACCCTCCAGCACCACGTCGAACATCGCCAACACGTTCTCTGCCGGAACCTCAGGCTGAACGCTGTGCGAGGCGGCCATGACGTATCCGCCGCCAGCGCCGAGGATGTCGACAACACGGCGCGTCTCCGCGGCGACCTCGTGGGGGCTGCCGTAGGGCAGGATGAGCTGGGTGTCAATGCCGCCCCAGAATGACAGGCGCTTGCCGAAGGCCTCCTTGAGCCCCTCGGGGTCCATGCCCTTGGCGCTCGTCTGCACCGGGTTCAGCACGTCCACGCCGATTTCGATCAAGTCCTCGATCATTGGAAAGACGGCGCCACAACTGTGGTAGAGGATCTTCGCGTCGCAGCTCGCCTTGACCGCCGCGATCATGCGCCCGTGCCGCGGCTTTACGAGCTCGCGATAGAGCGAGGGGCTGAACAGCGGTCCTTCCTGCGAGGCGAGGTCGTCGCCGACGAACACGACATCGACCTTGTCTCCCACCGCCGCGAGTGCTTGGCCGACGATCGCGATCCACAGGTCGGCGGCGATGTCCATCATTCGGCTCACGTATTGCGGATTCCGCCGCAGGTCCTTGAGCCACTCGGCGAAGCCGCGCTGGCATTGGCCGACATGCACCGGCATGGCGGGCAAACACAACAGGATCGCGCAGTCGGAGCTCTGCGCGAGCGCCTCGGCCCTCGCCGCGAGTCCGCGCGTGTACTCGGGGTCATGGGGATCAGGCCAGGCCCAGTCCTCAAGATCCGACAGCTCCGCCGGGCGGCCGCGGAAGGGTCCATCGACCGGCATGAAGGCGCCGTCCGGCGCCCGGTGCCAGGTCACCCCCCACTCGTCGCATAGGGTGTCGTGGTCGATCTCGCGCGGCGCCACGCCAAAGCCGAGCGCCCGGACGTCGACGTCGAACCGACGCAGCGCCGATTCGTCAAGCGCCACGAGGTCGCCGATGCGATCGGCAATGACGGTATCGTGGCGCCAACCGAGATGCGCCTTCAGCGCTTCGTAGGCCGGCACCGAGATGCCTGACGCCGGCGTGCTACCGAAGTCGATGGCGATACGGTCCGCCTCTTCGTGATTGAGCGCCGCGAGCAGCCTTTCGCGATGAGTCCAGCTCACTGCAGCATTCCTTTCACCGACGCCGCAGCGGTGTGCGAACGCGCCCTTTGAGCGATCCGTTCACCCTTTGACGAACTTGCGCGCCAGCGTGACCGCACCGGGAGCGTCGACGCCGAAGCCATTGGCGCCGATCTTCTCAGCGAACTCATTGCTCACCGGGGGACCGCCGATCATCACCTTGACATTGAGGTTGCGGGTCTTGTTGGCGTCGACCACGGCCACCACCGCCTTCTCCATCTCCAACATCGACGTGGTCAGGAGACCAGACATTCCGATTACGTCGGCGTCTTTCTCCTGGGCCGTGGTGATGAAACTCTCGGCGTCTACGTCGGTTCCCAGATCCACGATCTGGAAGCCCGCGCCTTCGAGCATCATGCCGACGAGGTTCTTGCCGATGTCGTGAAGATCTCCCTTAACCGTGCCGATTACCACGGTGCCCTCGGGCTGGGCCCCAGCCTTGGTAAGAACCGGCCGCAGCACCTCCATCCCCGACTTCATGGCGTCTGCCGCCATCAACATCTCGGGAACGAAGAGAATCCCCTCGCTGAACTGACGTCCGACCTCGTCCATGGCCGCGACCATCCCCTTTTCGAGGATATTCGTGGGATCCGTGCCCGTGCCCAGCTCGGCCTCAACCAACTCGGCGACTCGATCTTCGTCGTACTCGATCATGGCGTCATAGATGTCTTGGACACCCATTGTCGGC
>CAYUNL010000002.1:25119-25485 GCA_964446055.1 uncultured Alphaproteobacteria bacterium
TCCAACCGCCAGCCACGGAAGGTCGATGACCGTGCGGATTCCCTCACATCTTATCCTCCGTTTGGGCTGTGCGAATCATTGATTTAGATCAATACACCGCCCCTTCGGCGCCGAGCGCCCGTTGACCCGGCCCTTGACGGTGGCGGCCGCGCCGCTACCTTGGAAGGATTCCGGTCGGGTTTGTTGCCCGGGCGGCACCGCGAAGGACGGCAGCATGAAGCGTGCGCGCAGCGGGCGGGACAAGCCACGCATCAAGCGTGAGCGCGACGAACGGCGGGCCGCGGCGCTGCGCGAGAACCTGAGAAAGCGCAAGGTCCAGGCGCGGGCGCGGACGGAGGGCGAGGCAGCACCGCGAGACCTCACGCC
>CAYUNL010000002.1:25495-32171 GCA_964446055.1 uncultured Alphaproteobacteria bacterium
GTTGAGACCGCGCCGGCCGCGCTTGAGCCCGCGCCGACCTTCGAGTACAACGGCGGCGCCGGCACCGTGGCCGGTAAGGCAGGCACCAGGGAACGATTCCGCGGTGAGGCCGCAGAAATCTTGCGAAACCACACGCTCGCGCGCCCATCCGGGAGCCCGCCGCGCAGTGCAGGCCGGGGACGCTTAGACCGTGGAAAGCATCCGCATTCGCGGCGGTATCCCGCTCGAAGGCACGGTACGGATCGGTGGCGCCAAGAATGCCGCGCTTCCGCTGATGGCGGCCAGCCTTCTGAGCGCCGAGTGGCTGAGGCTTTCGAACCTACCGCACCTCGTTGATATCTCGACGCTCGCCCGATTGCTGGCGCGACTCGGTGTGGAGCTTCGCATGGACGGTGTGGATGCCGCGGAGGGTCACGCCGGGCGAGTGCTGGAGTTACGCGCAGCGCGGATCGTTGGTACCGAGGCGCCCTACGACCTGGTGCGCAAGATGAGGGCCTCGATCCTGGTCCTTGGCCCGCTCGTGGCGCGCGCCGGCGCGGCCACGGTGTCACTGCCTGGCGGGTGCGCGATCGGCACCCGTCCGGTAGACCTGCATCTCATGGGGCTTGAGGCGCTGGGCGCAGAAATCGAACTCCGCGACGGCTATGTCCAGGCGCGCGCACCGCATGGTCTCAAGGGCGCCGAGATCACCTTCCCGAGTGTCTCGGTGGGAGCCAGCGAGAACGTCCTGATGGCCGCTTGCCTGGCTGCCGGGGAAACCGTGCTGAGCAACGTCGCCCGCGAACCCGAGGTGACCGATCTCGCCCGCTGTCTGCTGACGATGGGCGCGCGCATCGAGGGTGTCGGCACGAGCTGCCTGCGGGTCCACGGCGTGACAGCGCTGGGCGGCGCCAACTATGCGATCGTGCCCGACCGTATCGAGACCGGCACCTACGCCGCCGCCGCCGCGATCACCGGCGGAGAGATCGAGATCGTGGGCGGCCGGCTGGAACTCATCGAGGCGGAGGCCGAGGCCCTTCGCGCGGCGGGCGTTGCGATCACCGAGAACGGCGCCGGGATTCATGTGGCCCGGGCCAGCAACACGGTCAATGCCCTCGACGTTACGACCGCCCCCTATCCCGGATTTCCCACTGACATGCAGGCCCAGCTGATGGCACTTCTGTCGACCGCAAACGGGACCTCCACCGTCACCGAAGCGGTGTTCGAGAACCGATTCATGCACGTACCCGAACTAAGCCGGATGGGCGCCCAGATCGCGCTCGACGGCCCCGCGGCGGTGATTCGCGGCGTCCCCCGCCTGAGGGGCGCTCAGGTCATGGCCACCGACCTCCGCGCCTCGGTCTCGCTGGTCTTGGCGGGGTTGGCGGCGGAGGGGGAGACCACCGTAAACCGTGTCTACCACCTCGACCGCGGCTACGAGCACTTGGTCGAGAAGCTCGCCGCTTGCGGCGCCGCGATCGAACGAGTAGCCGCCTAAGTCCGCCGTTCATGGCCGAAACCGAACACGAAGGCCTGCGGCTCGAGGCGCAGGACGCGGACGATTTGGGTGTGATGGCCGCGGTCCTGCAGGACGCCGTGACGCGGCTCGGGGAGATGTCGTATTCCGGGCGGGCCCATCGTTTTGCGGCGGTGTTCAACCGATTCCGATGGGAGCACGAGCCGGGCGAGGGTGCAAATCGTGGATCGCCGGCGAATCCCGACCACCAGCGGGTGCGCGCGGGCCTTCATTTCGACGGCGTCCTGTCGGCCCAGATCTCGGGGCTGGATCCCTCAAACCCCGATCAGATTCTCGAGCTCCTGACCATCGCCTGCGAACCCAGGGACGGTGGCGCCGCCAGCATCACGCTGGTCTTCGCGGGCGCAGGCCTGGTGCGGCTGGAGGCCGAATGCATCGATTGCCATTTGCGCGACCTCGGCGCGCCGTGGCCCACGCCCCGCGTGCCAAGCCACGAAGAGCTGGGTGAGGGCTGAGGGCACGCGCGGCCAAGAGGAGTAGGACAACGACCAGATTGGACATCCGCGATCGCGGATTCGATGCCGCCTTCGATGCACTGATCGCCGGCCGAGGCATGGCGGCGGCCGAAGTGGCCGCAGAGGTGGCGGCGCTGCTGGCCGAGGTCCGCGCGCGGGGCGACGCGGCACTCGAGGAGTATGCGGCCAGATTCGACGGCTGGCGCGGCGGCGCGGCCGGGTTCCGCATCGCGAAAGCCGAGATCGACCGCGCGGCCGCGAAGGCGCCGCACGCGGCGGTGTCCGCGCTCGAGCTGACCGCCGGGCGGATCGAGGATTTCCACCGCCGCCAGCGCCCCGAAGACGTGGCCTACACCGACGAGGCCGGGGTCGAGCTCGGCTGGCGCTGGACCGCGGTCGGCGCGGTCGGCGTCTACGTGCCGGGCGGTACCGCCGCGTACCCGAGTTCGGTCTTGATGGCCGCGGTGCCGGCGCGGATTGCCGGCGTCGGCCGCATCGCCATGGTGACGCCAATGCCGAATGGCGCGCTGCTTCCGCTGATCGCGGTGGCGGCCAGGCTCGGCGGGATCGACGAGATCTACGCGCTCGGCGGCGCCCACGCCATCGCCGCGCTGGCCTATGGCAGCGAAACCATCGTCGCGGTAGACAAGATCGTCGGCCCCGGCAACGTCTACGTCGCCGAAGCCAAGCGCCAGGTCTTTGGCGAGGTCGGGATCGATGCCGTCGCCGGACCCTCGGAGGTGGTGATCGTCACCGATCCAACCAACGAGGCCGCCTGGATCGCTGCCGATCTCTTGGCCCAGGCCGAGCACGACGCAAGGGCGCAGGCCATAGCGATCACCGATGACCGCGATTTCGCGTCGCGTATTGAGGACGCGGTCGCGCGCCAGTTGGAGGCGCTGCCGCGAGCCGAAATCGCGGGCGCGAGCTGGGCTCGGAACGGGGCGGTGATCGTGGTCGAATCGTTCGACCAGGCGCCGCCGCTGATCGATCGTATCGCGCCCGAGCACCTCGAGCTTGCGGTGGCCGAGCCGGCCGCGTTTGCGGCCAAGGTGCGGAACGCAGGCGCCATCTTCCTTGGCCGCCAGGCGCCCGAGGCGCTGGGCGATTACGTGGCCGGACCGAGCCACGTCCTGCCGACGGCCGGAACCGCGCGCTTCGCCTCGGGCCTTTCGCTGCTCGACTTCCTCAAACGGACGACATTGATCGGCTGCGACGCCGCCGGACTGAAGAAGATCGGCCCCGCGGCGGTCGCGCTGGCCGAGGCCGAGGGGCTGGAAGGGCACGCCCGCTCGGTGGCGATCCGCATGCAGGCGGGCCGCGAGAACTAGGAGGATCGGCGGCGGACGCCGCCGTGAACGCCTTGATTTTGGCGGCTTGGGCGCGCATGTTGCGCCACGCCAAACGGCAAAGGAGTGCGAGTGGCCAAGGAAGAACTGCTGGAGTTTCCCGGCATCGTCAAGGAGTTGCTGCCCAACGCGATGTTCCGCGTGGTCCTGGACAACGACCACGAGGTACTGGCCCACACCGCGGGGCGGATGCGCAAACACCGCATTCGTGTGCTGACCGGCGACCGGGTGTTAGTCGAGATGACGCCGTACGATTTGAGCAAGGGCCGGATCACCTTCCGTTTCAAGTAGGAAGAGCGCGTGGCCGCGCGCCCACCGCTGGTGCTGGCCTCGGCCTCGCCACGCCGGCTGGCGCTGCTGCGCCAGGTCGGGATCGAACCCGATGTCATCGCCCCCGCCGAGATCGACGAGACGCCGCGAGCCGGCGAGGCGCCGATGGCGACCGCCCGGCGCTTGGCCGAGGCCAAGGCGGGCGCGGTAGCGGCGGAGCACCGAGGCGCCTTTGTGCTGGGTGCCGACACGGTGGTCGCGTGCGGCCGTCGCCAACTAGCGAAGACCGAGGATGAAGCGGCGGCGCGGGCCTGCCTGGAGCTGTTGTCGGGGCGCCGACATCGCGTCCACACCGGCATCGCCGTGTGCCCACCGGAGGGCGCGAGCCGGAGCCGCGTGGCGAGCACGGTGGTGGCGTTCAAGCGGCTGAACGCGGGTGAGATCGCCGCCTACCTGCGCTGCGGCGAGTGGCGCGGCAAGGCCGGCGCCTACGCGGTGCAGGGCCACGCCGGGGCGCTGATTCGAAGCATCAACGGCTCGTACTCGAACGTCGTCGGGTTGCCGCTGTTCGAGACGCTGGCGCTGTTGTCGGGCCTTGGTTACCGGGCGGAAGACGGGTAATGAGCACTCGCTGCCCGATCTGCCGCCAGCCGGCGTCCCTCGAACGCTATCGTCCATTGTGCTCGCGGCGTTGCGCCGAGGTAGACCTCGGATGGTGGCTGACGGGTCACTATGCGATTCCGAGCGCGCCGGAGGAAGACGACGCCGAGGGCGTCAAGGACGAGGAGAACTGAGGGAACTGCCGGCCGCTCGGCTGGACAGGGGACGGCATTTTTCCTATAACCCGGCGCCTCGGCGCGGCCCGATGGAATCGCCGCTGTGGGCCCAGGTAGCTCAGTTGGTAGAGCACCGGACTGAAAATCCGGGTGTCGGTGGTTCAACTCCGCCCCTGGGCACCACTTTTCCCCATTGATATGACAGGAAAAATCCGCCCCCAGCACAACCGTTCACGCTGGCCGCTTCGGGAACATGTGTAATTCCTGTGTAGCCTTGCCAGAGGAAATGTTCTTGGACGGTTCAGGTAGCCCGCGCCCAATGCTCTGATTGCGCGGTCGATGTGCCTGTTCGAGTCAGGCCAGGGGCACCACTTTCCGACGCACCTTTCCTTGTCAAGAATGCGGTCGCAGACTTAACCGAGAACAAGTTAGGCATTGACTGAAGCGGCCCACGCCAAGCGGCGGCCCCGGGGGTGGACGCCAGGGCTTGGTTAGGCCCCCGCCGCGGTCCTGGCCGCCCGTTTGCGCTCGTGGGGCAACAACAGCCTTTTGCGTAGGCGAATGGACCGCGGAGTCACTTCCACCAACTCATTGTCCTCAATGTAGGCGATCGCCTGCTCCAGGCTAAGACGACGCGGCGTGGTCAAGCGCACCGCCTCATCCTTGCCCGATGCGCGCATATTGGTGAGTTGCTTGGCGCGCAGGGGATTTACGTCTAGGTCGTTGCCGCGGGTGTGTTCGCCGATGATCATGCCTTGGTACACGCGGGTGCCGGGCTCGATGAACATGGGCCCCCGATCCTCCAGCATCCAAAGCGCGTAGGGCACCGCATCGCCCGTCCCAGTCGACACGAGTACCCCGGTGCGGCGTCCGGTGAAGGGGCCGCGATAGGGCCCGTATTCATGAAATATCCGGTACATGACCCCTGTGCCCCGAGTGTCGGTCATGAAATCTCCGTGGTACCCGATGAGCCCCCGGGACGGAGCGTGGAACACTAGTCGTAGGCGGCCAGTGCCAAAGGGCGACATCATCTGCAACTTCCCCTTGCGTAGGGCCAGTTTCTCAACCACCACACCGGAATGCGCTTGGGCTACGTCAATGATCACTTCCTCGATTGGCTCACACCGCTGGCCAGTCTTCGGGTCCGATTGATACAGCACCCGGGGACGGCTGATTGCCACTTCGAAGCCTTCCCGACGCATGGTCTCGATCAACACCCCAAGCTGAAGTTCACCCCGCCCCGCCACCTCAAAGGACTCGGCGCTGTCGGTTTCGCGAATCTCGATGGCGACGTTGCCCTCCGCCTCCCGGGCTAGGCGCGCCCGGATCATGCGGCTCGTGACCTTGGCCCCCTCTTGCCCCGCCAACGGGGAATCGTTGACCGAGAACGTCATCGCCAATGTGGGCGGGTCGATGGGCTGGGACTCGATGGCCTGGCTAGCCGCTTGGTCGCAAAGGGTGTCGGCAACCGTTGCAGTCTTGAATCCGGCGATAGCGACGATGTCTCCCGCCTCGGCGCGGTCCAGCCCGATCCGATCCAAACCCCGGAAGGCAAGCAGCTTGGTGATGCGGGTTTGCTCGATCTCCGCCCCATCCCGCGATAGTGCCTTCACGGAATCGTTAGCGCTGACGTGACCTGACAGAATCCGCCCGGTCAGCACCCGGCCCAGAAAGGAATCTGATTCCAAGGTCGTGACCAACATGCGGAACGGCTGGTCCGGGTCCACCGTGGGTGCGGGCACATGGCGGACCACAATATCGAACAACGGCGCCATGTCCTTGCGGGGACCCTCGCGCTCCTCATCCGCCCAGCCGGAGCGGCCCGCCGCGTACAGGACCGGAAAATCCAATTGGTCATCGGTGGCTTCCAAGGCGACGAACAGATCGAAGATTTCGTTCAGCACTTCGTCCGGACGGGCGTCAGTGCGATCCAATTTGTTTATCACCACGATGGGCCGCAACCCTAGCCGCAGGGCCTTTCCGGTGACGAATTTCGTCTGCGGCAACACGCCCTCGGCGGCGTCGACCAACACCAGGACCCCATCCACCATGGTCAGGATGCGCTCGACCTCACCGCCGAAATCGGCGTGGCCCGGCGTATCGACAATGTTGATGCGAATGTTCTTCCATTTTAGCGACGTGCATTTAGCCAGAATGGTAATGCCCCGTTCGCGCTCCAGATCGTTGGAATCCATGGCGCGCTCGGTGACTTCCTGATTTGCACGGAAGGTTCCGCTTTGGCGCAGCAGCGCGTCCACCAGCGTAGTCTTGCCGTGATCGACATGGGCGATGATGGCGATGTTACGAATT
>CAYUNL010000002.1:32181-45797 GCA_964446055.1 uncultured Alphaproteobacteria bacterium
TTTGCATAAGCGTCTGAGCGGTCGAGCCCCAAGCAACGACGGTCGTCGATTGGTTCCTGGATGGATGCGAGCCACGACTTCACACCGGAAGCCATCCGATAGCGCCGCTCGTGCCCGAAGTATGCAGGAAGGCCACCGCGATTGCCTAGTACGATGGGTTAGCCACTTCGTGTGACCCGCGTGGCCACGACACTCGACTGACGCAAGAGCGACGTCAGTGCACCACGCCGCCCGCCTCGAAAGGCCCTGTGGTCTCAACGCTGTGAGCCTCTGGGATGACTGAACTAAGTGATATTTACGAAGACCGGCTTCCCCGGCTGCGTCGTGCGGAAGACCGCCTCCGCGCCCTCCTAGAAGAGGTCGTGGCGACGATTGAGGACAAATCGTTGGTGCGCGCTGAAGTGCGGTCCGTTCGTGCAAAAGATCTGACCAGCATCGAAAGGAAGGCCCGAAAAACGGCTGGGAGGTAGATACGGCGCTGTCTAGTTGCACCGATCTCGTCGGGGGACGGGTAGTCTGCAACAACGTGGAAGATGTCAACAGATTTGCGGAATCCGGGTGTCGGTGGTTCAACTCCGCCCCTGGGCACCACTTTTCCCGTCATTCTCAATCGCTTCTCGCACGGCCCCGGCGGGACCCGCCCTGCCGATCGATTCCTTGCTCCTTGACGGATTTGGTTCGTTGGACTGAGAATCCAGGCGCCGGCGCTTCAACACCTGTGGAAACAACGATTTCAAACGGGCGTGGCGCCGGACCCGAGCGACGGGATCGTATTCCGGTCCCCAGAAGACAGCGCCGGGACGTTTTGGAGGTCAGACGAACCAAGGAGGAACCATGAAAAAAGCCCGCAATACCGTCGCCGACATGCTTGCGCTGAAGGGCAAGCGCCAGATTTCCATGCTCTACGTCGACAACCTCGACGAGGGGAGGGCGGCGGCCGCCGCCGGCATCGACATGCTGTCAATCGCCGAGACGCTTTGGACGCCCGAGATGCGCGAGGCCGTCGGCGAGTGTTTCGTACAGGTCGGCCTAGTCTACGGCGAGCGTTGCACCTACGAGGACTACATCCGGGCGGCGCACAAGGCGATCCAGCTTGGCGGTGATTGCGTCTATACCTCCGCCAGCACGGAGATCATCCGCAGGCTCTTCGCCGAAGGCATCCCGGTGGTCAGCCACGTCGGGCTGATTCCGGCGAGAAGCACCTGGACTGGCGGGTTCGTGGCCGTCGGAAAGACCGCCGACAGCGCCATCAAAGTCTATGAGCACACCAAGGAGCTGGAGGAAGCCGGGGCCTTCGCGGCCGAGCTCGAAGTCGTGCCCGATCGGGTCGCGGCGGAAATCTCCAAGCGCACATCGATGCTGATGCTCTCGATGGTCGCGGGACCGGGCGGCGACGCGCAGTACCTCTTCGCCGAGGACGTGCTCGGCTATACCCGCGAGCATCGACCGCGCCACGCCAAGGTCTATCGCGATTTCCAGGCCGAATACGACCGGCTTCAAAAAGAGCGCATCGCCGCATTCAAGGAATACGCGGCCGACGTCGGCTCAGGCGGCTATCCCCAGCCCCAGCACATCGTGCCGATCGCCGACGATGAGTTCGAGGCCTTTGTCGGTAGGCTACCGTCGTAGGCGCCGCCGTGGCGTCGGGACCGGAGCGAAGGAGCAATCACATGGGCGGCAAGATCGATAGGCAGTGGATCGACCAACGGGTGCGCCGCTACGCGGACCTGCACTTCGCTGCCGATCAGTACCTCGACACCAAGCTCCCCGGTCATTCGCGCTCGCAGGCCAACCTCGTCGGACACGTGTCGGGGTTCGTCACCGGCGATCCCGACTATGAGGGGTGGATTCCCGACGATGCCGAGTTCTGGTCGGTGATCATCAAGCTGCCAGCGGGACGGTCGGGCGCGCTGCACGACCACGAGACCACCGAAATGTTCATGCCACTCGACGGCCCTTTGGTACTGATCCTCGGTGAGGACGGCGAGCACGAGGTCGAACTCGGCATCCACGACGTGGCTTCGTTCCCACCCGGCGTCATGCGTGGCTTCCGCAACCCCGGCGAGAGCGACGTCAACTTCCTGGTCTGCGTCGGCGGTCCCGAGATGGGAAAGATCAAGTGGCCGCCCGAGATCATCGAGAAGGCCGCAAAGATCGGCTGGTCCGAAGACGATTGCGGCAAGATCGTGGCCCGCGAATTGGAGCCGGCCGAGGGCTGAATCGCCGGCCGAGTGCCTCGTCCCACCTTTTGGTCCCAACTTTTGGCCCGGCTTGACAACTGGGCGGGTTTGGCATTCGCTAGCCCATGGACGATGCCCAGGCGCTCGTGTCCGAGGTCGAGGAGTACTGCCGCGGGGCCGGCGTGGCCGAGAGCACCTTCGGACGCCGCGCGGTCAACGACGGCAAGTTCATGCGCCGGGTGCGCGCCGGTGGCGCCGTCACCGCCAAGACCGCGGCGCGGGCTAGGGCGTTCATAGACGGGAACGCCGGCGCCGCCCAGGACATCGCGGCCGAGCGCGCCAGCGCCCCTTCGCGTCCGGCGCGCGGGCGCAAGGGCAAACCGGGCGCCGCATTCCGCTTCTACGACAACCGCCAGAAGTACCTGCTGTTCGTCACCACCTGCGGCGAGAAATGGGTCGTCGCCGACCGCGTCGGTATGGAGCTTGGCCACCTCAGCCCGCGGCCTCCGGCACTCAGGTTGTTCGACGCCGGGATGGGGGACGGCACCGTCCTGACCCGGGTCATGCGCCACATGCACCGGCGCTTCCCAACCATGCCGTGGTTCATCGTCGGCAAGGAGATCAGCTACGAGGACGTGCGGCTGAGCCTCGAGAAGATGCCCGACCGCTTCTACGAGCATCCGGCGACGGTGCTGGTAGTAACCAATCTCTACTACACCGAAGCGCCCTGGCTGATGCCGCGCTCGGTCAACGCGGCGGCGATGCTCAACTGGCAGGAGGTTCCGCTGGCCGGCACCACGCCACACGAGTTCGACGAGCAGATCCGGGACCTGCAGCCGGCCTTGAGCGACAGCTGGCGGGTGCGGGCGAGTGCGAAGACCGGCAACCCCCTGTACACCAGGCCCTCGGTGCTGGTGCTCTATCGCGAGGATCACCGCTTCTTGTTGGACCGCATTCTACCGCGGCCGGGACAGACCGACGGCAACTACGACCTGATCGTCGCCTCGCAACCCTATCGCGCGCGCATGCCGGTCGAGTTCAAGGTCGAGCGCGTGCTGGCGCCGCTGGCGCGTGCCCTGGCGCCGGGCGGGCGGATGCTGGCCATCCATTCGCACGGCCACGATCCCGGGCTCGAAATCATCCAACGGGTGTGGCCCGGCGAGGAGCCGTTCCAGACCGACCGGCACGAGCTTCTAAGGGGGCTGAAACAAACGCTAGGTGGCGGCGCGCGCGACCTCAACTTCAACGCCTACTCCGACAAGCGGGCGCTGTTCCGCTACGACATGCACACCCTGCCGACCGAGATCGGCAACACCATCGGCACTTCGACGCTGCTTGCGGCGTGGAACGCGGCGGTCTATGTGGCCCAGATCGAGGATGAGCGGCTGGACGCGGCGATCGGCAGCCACGCCTACCTCGAGGCGACCGCGTCGGTGCTGCGCGAGCACAACGCGCTTTGGTTCATGGACGAATCCTTCGTCGTCTCGCGCCGTCGCGCCTGAGCTTCGGGCGCGATCGCTGCTGAGCTTCAAGCTCCCTCCGTGCTCCACACCTCGCGCGCGATGCGCAGGTAGTTCTCGCCCAAGATGCCGCGAACGCCGGTTTCGCCATAGCCGTGCTCGAGCATCGCCTCGGTGACGGCGGGCAGCGCCTCGGGTTGCAGGAATTCCGTTGGTGCCGTGTCGCCGTAGTCCCGCCAATAGCGGTCCTTGTTGGCGAGGAAGAAGCGCTTCCAGCCCTCGAGGTCGTAGACGAGGTCGATGCCCAAGCCGACGTGCTCGGGGCCGACGAGTTCGACGATGTAGTCGAGGTGGCGCATGAAGGCTTCGACCGAGGCATCGTCATTGCCGAGAAAGATGCCCAGGCCGTTGACCCCGACCAGCCCGCCGGTCGCGGCGCAAGCCTTGATCTGATCGTCCTTGATGTTGCGTCCGTGCGGCGTCAGGGCGTGGGCGTTCGAGTGCGAGAAGACGACCGGCGCCTCGCTGATTTCCATCGCCTGCATGGTCGCCTTGTAGCCGGTGTGGGTACAATCGAGCAGCATGCCCACCCGGTTCATCTCGCGCACGAGATCGATGCCGAATTGGCTCAATCCGCCATCCGCTTCCTCGTGGCAGCCGTCGGCGGCGAGGTTGCGAACGTTGTAGGCCAAGATCATCTGGCGCACGCCAAGCTTGTAGTACGCCTCGACGAGGTTGAGGTCGCCGCCGAGGCCGTTCGAGCCCTGGAAGTTGAAGCCGACGCCGAGTTTTCCCTCGGACTTGGCGCGCACGATATCCTCGGCCGTCTCGACAAGGACGCAATCTTCGTGACGACCCAGAAAATATGCGCGCTGTGCGGCGAGGTGGCGCAGCGTGGCTTCGATCCAGGTCCAATCGTCGACCAGCGTGAGCGAGACGAAATCGACGCCCGAGGCGGGGTAGCGGGGAAGCACCGCGTGGCGCGCGTCGGCCTCGAGGTCCTCTTCCCAATTCACCGTGAGGTCGCAGACCAGGGCATCGGCGTGTAGCGCTGCCGCCCGCTCCGAAACCGCGCGTTCGGCTCGGGTGGCGGGCTCAGGCATGGGCCTCGTGCGGGAGCCCCTCGAACAGGAAGGTCATGTACAGGTCGCGCACTTCGAAGAGGTTCGCCATTGCCCACAGCCACAGATGTATCGGTGTAGATCGAGCGGCGGATTGTAGACCATCCGCGCACGCCGCCGCTACCGGACCGGGCGGCGAATCGTAGCGACGATACCGGCCCGCCGCAGGGGTCTTTCTCATCGATCCCCGGAAACTCGGCCGTTAGCTCGAGCGCCTTTTCGCTCTCCGAGACATCGAGCAAGGGACCGAGGTTGCCGGTCTCGCGCCCTGGTGCGAGCGGCTCGAGGCCGTAGGCCCGGTCGATCGGGGCGCCTCACCACACGGTGTAGCCGGCATCGGCGATCAGAAGGCTTCCGGTGACCAGGCTGGAGGCGTCGGAGGCGAGGAACAGGACGCAACTGGCGACCTCGTGGGGCTGGCCGACGCGGCCCATCGGCGAGTTCCCGATCCATATCGCGTAATTGTCGGGATCGTCGATGTCGGCGCGCGTCATCGGGGTCTCGATATGGGCGTTGACGAGTGCGTTCACGCGCACCCCCTTGGCCGCCCACTCGCCGGCGAGCGAGCGGCTCATCATGTGGACCGCCGCCTTGGCGGCGCTGTAGTGAGCGTGGGTCTGCGGCCGGGTGGCAATGAGCCCGGCGCACGAGCCGATGTTGACGATACTGCCGTAGCCCTGCTCGAGCATGACTTTACCAAAGGCGCGGTTGGCGTAGAACACGCCGTCGAGGTTGACGCCTCGGACCTCAGCCCATTCAGAATCGGTGATCTCGGCACCCGGAGTGGTGTAGGCGATTCCGGTGCTGGTGACCAAGGTGTCGGCGCGACCGTGACGCTCGGCGACGGTTTGGGCGAAACGATCGACCTCGCCGCTCTCGGTCACGTCGACCTGCAAGAAGTGTGCGGGGTGTCCGGCCTCGCGCAGGCTGCGCTCGGCAGCCCTGCCCTCGGCCTCGCGAATGTCTCCGATCACGATCTCGGCCCCGCACTCCGCCAGCGCTTGGGCCGAGGCGAGTCCGATGCTCCCGGCGCCGCCGGTGATGACGGCGATCCTCCCGCTGAGATCGTACTTCTCGCGATACACCGCTACAGAAGCTCTTGGCCGCCGGCGACGGTGATGGCGATTCCGGTGAGGTAATCGGATTGGGACGAAACCAAGAAGGCCGCGGTCTTGGCGATGTCTTCCGCTGCCGCGGCGCGCGCCATCGGGATCTCGGCAGCCTGTCGCGCCATGTCCTCGCCGTGGCGCCCGCTTTCGAGCCAGGCCTCGCCGGATACGCCCTCGTCCGACAGCGCCGCGCCGATGAATCCCACGCGCTCGGTGTCAACCAGGCCGGGGCAGATCGCGTTGACGTTAATGCGCTCGGCAGCCAGTTCGAGCGCCAGCGACTGGGTGAAGCCGATGATCCCGAACTTGGACGCGCAGTAGGCGGCGAAGCGGGCGCGGCCGCGCTTGCCCGCGGCCGAGGAAAGACTGACGATCTTGCCGCCGCCACCGCGATCCACCATGTGCCGCGCGACCGCCCGCGAGCAGAGAAAGGTGCCCTTGAGGTTGACCGACAGGACCGCGTCCCAGGCTTCTTCGGTGAGCTCGACGACCGGCACCCGGTCGGGTCCGGGGCGCGAGGCGGCGTTGTTCACCAGAATGTCGATACGCCCAAAGCGTTCGAGCGCACTCCCCACCATCGCCTCGACCTGGTCCGAAACGGACACGTCGGCAAGGACGGCCATCGCTTGGCGGCCCAGCGCTTCGATTTCGCGAACCACGGCCGGCGCCCCCTCCCAGTCGGTACTGCCGGGCCCGTAGGGATTGGCGGCGATGTCGCTCACGATGACGTCGGCGCCTTCGCGGGCCAGCCGGATGGCGACGGCGCGACCGATGCCCCGCTCCCCGCCAGCGCCGGTGACGAGGGCGACCTTTCCGTCGAGATCGTACATGCCGACGACTTTCCGTTTGCGGCCGTCCCGCGGGTCGACCGCGGCCGTCCGCGTTGGCTGCTAGGCGGTAACGTCGAGACGCGAGCCTGTTTCAGCTTCCCGCGGGCTCTCTTCGGTACCCGAGTCGGACTCGAGTAAAGCGCTTCGCCCGGCGACGTTTGACTCGCCTTCCGCGTCGGTCAGCGGATCGTCCTCGACCGTTGAACTTTGCTCGACGATCTCCGGTTCGGGTTCTGCGCCGGCGAGCTCATCGGGCTCGGGTGCCGGATCCTGCTCGACGGCATTGGCTTCGCGTGCTGGGCCGGCGGCTGGCGGCGACGCCGGCGGACCGATGCTGGATATGGCCATCTCTGCCTCCCCTGTTGGGATCATAGGAGGCGGCGGCCGGGCGAACAATACCGCAGTACCCCGCGGCCCGGCTCAGCAATCGAGGGTGTTCTCGCGCTCCCAGTCGGTGAGCGTAGTGGCGTAGCGCCGCCAATCTTCGAGTTTCAGCTTGACGTAAGAATCGACGAGCTCGCCGCCGAGCGCCGCGCGCAGCACCGAGGACTTGTCGAACAGACGGATGGCGTCCAAGAGGTTGAGCGGCAACCTGCGGATGCGCCGCAGCCGCCTGCCCTCCTCGTACATGTTGATGTCGAGGCGCTTGCCGGGATCGCGTTTGTTGGCGATGCCGTCAAGGCCAGCGGCCAGTACTCCGGCCTGCAGAAGGTAGGGGTTCGACGAGCCATCCATGAGGCGTAGTTCAAAGCGGCCGGGATCGGGGATGCGCACCATGTGGGTGCGGTTGTTGCCCGAATAGCTGATGGCGTTGGGCGACCAGGTGGCGCCCGACAGCGTGACGGTGGCATCGATGCGCTTGAAGCTGTTGACGGTGGGGTTGAACAGCGCGCACAGCGAATCGGCCGAGTGGATGATGCCGCCGAGGAAGTTGTAGGCGAGCTTGGACAGCCCAAGTTCGCCCTTGGCGGCGTGGAATCGGTTGACGCGTCCGGTGCGGTCCCATAGCGAGACGTGGGCGTGGCAGCCGTTTCCCGTGAGCTCGGCGAAGGGCTTGGGCATGAAGGTCGCGCGAAGCTCGTGCTTTTCGGCGATCGACTTGACCATGAACTTGAAGAACGCGTGGCGGTCGGCGGTGACCAGGGAATCGGTGTAGTCCCAGTTCATCTCGAACTGGCCGTTGGCGTCCTCGTGATCGTTCTGATAGGGGTTCCAGCCAAGCGCCAGCATGCAATCGCAAATCTCCGAGATGACATCGTATTGGCGCATCAAGGCGGCCTGGTCGTAGCACGGCTTGGCCTGAGTATCGCGGGAATCGGAGATCGCGCTCCCGTCCGGCTGGACCAGGAAGAACTCACACTCGACACCGCTCTTCATCCGGTAGCCGGCCTGGTGCGCCCTCGCGACTTGTCGTTTGAGCGCGATGCGCGGCGAGGCCTCGACCGGCACGCCGTTCATCCACAGATCGGCGGCAAGCCAGCCAACCTCGGGTTTCCACGGCAACTGGATCAGGGTTTCGGGGTCGGGGATCGCGAACATGTCGGGATCGGCGGGGGTCATGTCGAGCCAGGCGGCGAAGCCGGCGAAACCCGCGCCGTCCTTCTGCATGCCGCCGATCGCCCGCGCCGGCACCAGCTTGGCACGCAAGCCGCCGAAGAGATCGACGAAGCTGATGAGGAAGTACTGAATCTTCCGCTCTTTCGCGACTTTGGCGAGATCGACCGCCATCTCTAGTCCCCCCTGGTTCGTTTGCCTGCCCTGGCCCGTACGGCGCGGCAGTATGGCCTTGGGCTGCGGGCGCAGGCAACGGCATTAATTCCTTACATTAAAGTATGGAGTATGCCATATAGTAAGGAATGGCGACCGCAACCATTACCAGCAAGGGACAGACGACAATACCGAAACCGGTCAGGGATCGGCTGCGGCTCAAGGCCGGCGACCGCATCGAGTTCGTGCTTCAGGACGACGATACGGCGCTGCTGGTTCCGGCGAGCATGCGTCTGACCGACCTTGAGGGCATGCTGCCGCCTCCGGCTCGGCCCATCACTCTGGAAGAGATGGAGCGAGTGATCCGTCACCGCGGAGGAAAGCGCTGATCGGGCTAGACACCAATGTACTCGTTCGCTTCCTAGTCAAGGACGATGTCAGACAGGCTCGGTCAGCCGCCGCTCTCGTCACCCGCGCGTGCACGGCGGAAGACCCCTGCCGGATAAACCGCATCGTGCTGTGCGAGCTTCAGTGGGTACTGGAATCGGCGTACGACTACCCAAGAGCCGTTGTCGCCGAAGCACTCTCAAGGATCCTACGGACGCGAGAGTTCGTGACCGAAGACGCCAACGACGCGTGGGGCGCGCTGCGCGACTATCGCGCTGGAACCGCGGACTTTGCCGATACCATGTTAGCGCGTATCAATCGACGCGCGGGATGCGAGTATACGGCGACGTTCGACCGTCGCGCCGCCCGCCTGGACGGTTTCGAACTCGTCCGTTAGGGATTGGCCTCTAGACATCGGGGCCTTGCACGGCGTCATGGGCTATTACGACATCCCACTCGCTGGGGGTCGGTCGGGCTAGCCGGTGCCGGCGAGCGGGATGGCGGTGGCCTCGGCGGTGGCCAGAGTCAGCGCGCGGAGGTCCTCGGGCTCGACGTTTTGCAGGCGCGTCTTGCCGGTGCACCGCGCCATCATCGAGGCTTCGGATGCGCTGGCCTTGAGGATATTGGCGACGCCGGTGGCGCGGTCCTCGGGACTGTAATCGGCGGCGAAGCGGAGGCCGCCTTCGCTTATCTCGCCACCCGCAGCGATGGCGACGGCCACCCCGAAGACTGCCGCGGTGGCGCCCAACGCCATGAGTTTGGCGGTGTCTGTACCCGAGCGCACGCCGCCGAAGTGGACGAGATCGATTTGCTCCTCGGCGCCGCTGCGGCGAAGGATAGCGACGGCGTCTCGGAGCAGCGTGAGATCAGGGGCGCCGGCGACTTCGGCGTCGAGCTCCGGAAGGCCGCCGGTCGCATCGAGGACCAGCATGTCCAGACCCGCCGCAAGCGCGGACCTGATCGCATCTTCTAGCGTGGCGGGAGAGGCGACGACCAGGCCGAGCGCTTGGTCGGGCGAGGATCGCTCGAGCCCCAAAGGGCCGATGATCGCGGCCGCCTCGGCGCTGGGCTGATCGCCGGGACCGAGCAGCTGAAGCCACGACACGCCCGCGCCGGGCGCGCGGGCGCCGAGGTAACCGCAATCCGCCTCCGCCAGACCCTTCGCCACGGCGGCGCGGACTTCGTCGGGCGCATGGTCGAAACCGGTGGCGAAGAACGGCGCGGCGAGCTCCAGGCGGCCGCCGATGGTGGCATCGACGGCGCAGGCCTCGCGATAGGGGTCGATCACCAAACGCGAAAGGTTGGCCGGTAGGAACACCAAGTCCTCGAGGCTCGGCGGGCGGCCCTCCGGGAAGGGGTTCTCGCGCAGTACCAAACGCTTGCGCAGCATCGCCCCGTGAGCCTCGTGGTCGAGCGGGTTGGTGCGCGCCATCGCGAAGATGTCTTCGCGGTGCTGTACCGAGTAATCGGCCGAACCGGTCTCCGCGTCGCAGCGGTAACAGCGCGCGGCCTCGTCCTTGGCGGTCTGTAGATCGTAGGTGTCTTCGATCTCGGGGAAATCGGCCGGCTTCGCGCCGAGGCCGTGGAAGGTCTGCTCCTGGCGCGGGAACCGCTCCCACATGATGTCCTGGGCCACTTCGACGCGACGGGTGCGGTAGGGCGTGCGGTAGACCATCGGATTCGTGACGCCTTCGAGGAAGGCCTTGACGTAGTAGGCGGCGCGGTGGCCGTGCTCCATGGCGACGACGATGGTCGAGCCGCCGAAGGCCCCATCGCCGGCGGCGAAGACTTGAGGATCGGAGGTAGCCATGGTGTCGAACTCGGCACGGACGCGGTCGGCCGCCATCATGCCGAGTCCGGCAAGCTCGTCGCTCTCAGCCTGCTGGCCAACCGCGGCGATGACCATGCCGCAGGGGATGTCGTGCTCGCTGCCGGCCACGACAACGGGGCGGCGGCGGCCGTCGGGGTCGGGCTCGCCGGGCTCGGTCTTCATGCAACGAAGCGCGATGGCGTTGCCCTGCGGCACGACCGCGGTCTGCTGGGTGCTGTAGACGAACTCGACGCCTTCCTTGATGGCGCCCTCGAGCTCGTCACGCCGCGCCGGAATGTCTTCGGCTCCGCGGCGGTAGACAACGGCGACCGATTCACACCCCCGCAGCCGGCGGGCGACGCGGCAGGCGTCCATCGCGACGTCGCCGCCGCCCACGACCACCACCCGCGCCGGCATCTCCGGGCGCTCGCCGGCATTGACGCGGCGCAGGAAGCCGACGCCGTCGACGACCCGCTCGTCTTCGAAGCCGGGGACCCCGAGCGCCTTGCCCCACCACGCACCGATCGTCAAGAGCACCGCATCGTGGCGGGATTTGAGTTCGCCGAGGCTCACCCCGGCCCCGAGCTCGGTGTTGAAATGGATCTCGATGCCCGGGCAGTGTTTGAGCATGCGGGCGGTGTCTTCGGCGATGATCCCCGGCGGCAGCCGAAAGGCGGGAATCCCCCACACCATCATGCCGCCCAAGCGATCGGAGGCCTCATAGACGTGGACCGCGTAGCCCGCCTCGGCGAGATCTTGCGCGGCGGTAAGGCCGGCCGGGCCGGCGCCGACGATGGCGACGGTCTCGGAGCGGGTGACCGCGACCGGGGCTAGGTGGTGGTCGTGCCCCAGCTTGTCCATCACGAAGCGCTTGAGGTTGCGGATGGCGATGGGCCCGTCGGCGGCAGCGCGCCGGCAGGCGGGCTCGCACGGTGCGTCGCACACCCGCCCGCAGATCGAGCTGAAGGGGTTGGTGGCGGTGATCGCCTCGAAGGCTTGCGCGAACTTCTCCTCCCAGATGTAGGCGAGATACGAGGGCGCGTCGGTACCGATCGGGCAAGCCACCTGGCACGGCGCGGGGACGAAGTGGAGATCGTCGGTGTCGTCGACCAGCTCGGGCGGCACGACCAGGTTGTCGCGGTCGTGACCCTCGCGCACGCTCACCTCAGGCCACCTTGGGGTGGCGCTCGTCTTGGCCACGCCGCCACGGCTCAAAGGGGAGCCGAGTGATCGCCGCGGCCTCGGGGGTCAACGCTACCAGGTCCTGGCGCGACAGCTCGGCCACGCTGGTATGCCCCAGCGCGTGGGTGATGGCCGCGATCTGCCAGCGCACTCCTTCCAGGAAGCGGTGGATGTTGCGCGATTCGACGTGCGGGTCGTAGCGCTGCTCGTGCGCCGGATCTTGGGTGGCGATCCCGGTGACGCACTGGCCGACGTGGCACTGCATGCAGGCGATGCACCCCCCCGCGACGATGGTCGCGGTGCCCATGGCGACGGCGTCGGCACCTAGACAGAGCCCCTTGACCGCGTCGACGCCGTCGCGGATGCCGCCCATGAGAACGATCTGCAGCTCGCCCGCGCGGCCGATCTCGTCAAGCGCGTCGAGCGCCTCGACGATCGCCGAGATGGTGGGGATGCCGACATACTCCATGACCTCGGCGGCCCCGGCGCCGGTTGAGCCCTGCATGCCGTCGAGTTCGACGAAGTCGAAGCCGTCCTTCAGCGCAATCTTGATGTCGTCGCGGATGCGTCCGGCGCCGAGCTTGACGCTGACCGGTAGCCGGTAGCCGGTCGCCTCGCGCAGCTCCTCGACCTTGATCACCAGGTCGTCGGCGCCAAGGATGTCGGGGTGGCGCGAGGGCGAGCGGAGGTCAATGCCCGGCGGGATGCCGCGGATCGCGGCCAGCTCGGGCGTCACCTTCTTGGCCATAAGCTGGCCGCCGAAGCCCGGCTTGGCGCCCTGGGAGATATAGATTTCGAGCCCGTCGGCGCGCAGCATGTCGTGGATGTTCCACCCCAATCGCCCGCCCAAGCACTGGAAGATCAGCTGCGTGGCGGCGTCGCGCTGGGCGTCGCTCATGCCGCCCTCCCCGGTGTTCTCGGCGATGCCGGCCAAGCTCGAGGCCATGCCGACCGCTTGTTTGGTCGAGCGGCTGAGGGCGCCGTAGCTCATCGGCGCGATCATCACCGGCATCGAGAGATCGAGCGGCTTGGCGCCGTGCTTGTCCCCGATGCGGGTGCGCATATTGACCTTGGAAACCACGTCCACCTCGGCGCCCGCGCTGGAAATATCACCCCGGAAGGCGAGATCGGCGAGATGCGGAAGCTCGCGCGCGCCGCCGTAGCCGCGAATCCGGTAGCGGCCCATCTGCGACTTTATGGTGATGTCTTCCTGGATCTTGGGGTTCCAATAATCGGAGCCGCCGGAGAAAGAGTAGAAGGGAATCGAGCGCATCTGGCGCTCGGCGGTTGCGTAGCGGAGCTTCTTGCCGGCGTTGGCAATCTTGACCAGCCCGCGCGGGGCCCGGAGTTCGTAGCGGTCGAGGAAGGCGAGTATCTCGTCACGCTCGCCGGCTTCAAGGTCGGTGAGCATGGCATCGGAGCCCAGCGTTTCGACCTTGCCCGCGACGTAGATTGCGCCGCCGGTCATGTCCTCGCCCACACGCTCACCCGAATCGCCAAGGATGATCAGGCGACCGCCGTACATCATGTAGCCGGCCATGAAATTCGCGTTCCCGGCGCAGGCGAGGATACCCTCCTTCATCACCTGTCCGGCGCGGCTGCCGATGTTGCCGCGTACCACCACCTCGGCGCCGCGAATGGCGACGCCGGCAATGGCACCGGCGTTGCCCCTGACGACCACCGAACCGGAGTACATGTTGTCGCCCAGACCCCAGCCGACGTTGTTTTCGACCTCGAAGCGGGCTCCGTCGGTGAGGCCGGCGCAGAAGTACCCGGCCGATCCGCGGATTGCGACCTGGATGGGCGCGGTGAGCCCCACGCCGATGTGGT
>CAYUNL010000003.1:0-3772 GCA_964446055.1 uncultured Alphaproteobacteria bacterium
GGCCTCGAGAGCCAGCGTCGCTATGTGCGAGGCGGCGATTCGCTCTTCGAGATAGGCCAGCCGAAAGCGCGCGATCGAGGGTACATAGATGAAGACCTCCGCCAGCATGACGAAGATTATCGTCAGCACGAGGAGGCGGGCCGAAAGGCTTGTCATGAGCGTACGCACAGACGCCGAGCCAATGTTGCGATTCCGTCCCGTGCCATAGATCGTCGCCGATCCGCGCGCCGTCAACGACGCAGTCAATGGGCACGCGTCAGCCGAAGCGGGCGAGAAAGCGGACGACCGCCTTTGTCCGTTCGCTGAACAGGCGCGGCGCATAATAGCTGCCGGCGGCGCGTTTGCCGACCTCGACGAGAGTCGGATAGGCGACGATGGTTTTTGCCATGGCGCCGATCTTGAGGCGATTGTCGAGCGCCAGGACCCAGGGCTGGATCAGCTCGCCGGCGTGCGGGCCGACGATTCCGGCCCCGAGAATCCGCCCCTTGGCGGTGGTCACGACCTTGATCAGCCCGTCGCTTCGACGTTCGGTGCGGGCACGATCGTTCTCGGAGAACGGCCACCGGAGGACGCGAATCGGGGCGCCGGGACGGGCCGCGCGGACCGCAGATTCGCCGAGGCCGACCTCGGCCAGTTCGGGATCGGTGTAGGTCACCAACGGCACCGCCTGACGGTCGGCCCGCACGGGCAGCCGAAAGAGCGCATTGCGCAAGACGATGCCGGCGTGATGGGCGGCGAGGTGGGTGAACTGCTGTCCGCCGATGACGTCGCCGATCGCGCTGACACGCTTGTTGGCCGTGCGCAGGCGAGAATCGACGCGGATCCCGCGGGCATCGTGCTCGACGCCCGCGGCCTCGAGGCCAAGGCCATCGATGTTCGGCGTCCGCCCGACAGCAACCAATAGGTGCGAGCCGGCGATCTCGCGCGCTTGGCCGGCCTCGTCGAGGCCTACCGTCAACGTGCCGCCGTCATCCCGGGCCGAGGTGACCTTTGCGCCCTCGCAGACCTCGACGCCCTCGCGCAGCAACGCCACGCGCACCACCTCGACCAATTCGGGATCGGCCACGCCCAGGAGGTGCGCCATTTCGACGACCGTGACCCGGGCGCCGAGGCGGCGGTGGGTCTGTGCGAGTTCGACACCGACCGGACCGCCGCCGATTACGATCAGGTGCTCGGGACAAGTAGGATTGTCGAACACAGTCTCGTTGGTGAGGTAGGGAACCGCGTCGAGCCCGGGGATCGGCGGCACCAGCGGCGAAGACCCGGTCGCGACCACGAAGCGGCGCGCCCTGACCGTGACCTCTCCCGCGGCCACCTCACGCGGGCCGGTGAAGCGCGCCACCGCCGCGATGACGCGGACGCCAAGTCCGGTGAACCGCTCGACCGAATCGGTGGGCGCGATCTCGGCGATCACGCTCTGGACGTGGCGCTGGGCCTGGGCAAAATCGATCTCGGGCGCGGCCGTCACGCCGAACGATGCGCCGCGGCGCACGGTTTCGGCGACGCGGGCGGCGGCAAGCAGCGACTTCGAGGGCACGCAGCCGGCATTCAGACAGTCGCCACCCATGCGGCCTCGCTCGATGAGCACCGTCGCCGCGCCCATCTGGCTGGCGCCCGCGGCAACACTCAGGCCGCCCGAGCCAGCACCGATCACGCAGATATCGGCGTCGATACGCTCGGCCATCGCCTCTATCTCCAGGGCAGGGTAGGCCTGGGTTGACGTCTACTTGTCGGGCAGGTCGTTGAGCGACCAGTCATAGTCCAGCCATTCGATCGTCCGTACCCGGTCTAGCGCCGCGGCAAGGTCGGGAGCCGCGTAGGTCCGAAGATGGGCGAGGATCGCGTCTTTGGAGCCGCCAAAGTCCTTTCGGTACCAGCGGTAGATGCTGGAGAGTCGCAGTCGATCGCCCTCGGCGTGCGCTCCGCGCGGGTGGTTGACGTAGGCCCGCGCACCGTTTTCCAGAAGCGTTCCCAGATTGTCGGCGGTGAAGGCGACCGGGCTCAGGTTGGGACAGCTGATCGAGGCGCAATTGACGGCGTAGTGAATCCGCGGATCGCGCCATCGTGGCCGCAAGATGCGGTGCTCGATGTCGTTGAGGCTGAGACGTTCGCCCTCCACCGTCACCAGCGGTGTCGCCCAGGGGCCGCCAAGCATCATCGAGGCCCAGGTGTCGGCGCGAAACAGCGCCGCCAGACTGGGTCCACGACCGGCGGGGACCTGCCGGATCGAAGCCACGGGGTAATGGTCGAGGACGAGCTTGACGGTATAGGCGTTGTAGAGGTTGATCCAGAACGCCATCTGCGAATCCCGATCGAGCTTCGCGACCGCAATCGCCTGGAGCGCGGTCAGATATCGATCGAGCGCAACCCGGTCGGCGGCGGCGGCCGCGGCGTAGTCGAAACGGTTGACGCCGTCGCCGCCACCCCTCACATAGCGTTGCAGAAGGGCGTCCCACGGCGAATGATCGACCCGGCTCATGGTAATCTCAGTGCTTGCCCCGTGCGCGTCCGGTGCCGCCGCCATCGTCGTGGAAGCGGCAACGGACACACCGAGCGCCGCCGCGATCGCGTGACAGGTGCGCAGCGTGAACCGCGCGATCGGCTCCGGCGCGCTTCGCACCCGCGTCCTCGCGTTCAATTGTTCGGCTCCTTCCGTGTCAGCCCGACTATAGTTGTGGGCAACCGGAAGCCAAAGCCATTCACCAAAGCGTGAGCCCGCCGCCCATGGAAGCAAGCCCGAACCAGGTGCCCAACCGCCGCGGGCAATTGACTCCCCTCGGGCGAGCGCCTATACAGCGGCGCTGTTTCAGCGCGCCCCAGCCGGGCTGGAGAATCCTTCGTGAAGCGAACCTTTCAACCGAGTGTGCTCGTGCGCAAGCGGCGGCACGGGTTCCGCGCGCGCATGGCGACCGCGGCCGGGCGCAGGGTGTTGGCGCGGCGCCGCGCCAAAGGGCGCAAACGCCTCTCGGCTTGAACGCCGCGATTCCGATCGGGCGTCTGAAGCGGCGCGCGGAGTTCTTGCGGGTAGCCAGCGCCGGGACCCGATGTGCGCGGCCGGGATTGGTACTTCAGGCCGCACCGGGCCGCGCGGTTGGCGGCCCCACGCGGGTCGGCTTCACGGTCACCAAAAAGATTGGCGACGCGGTGACCCGCAACCGTGTGCGCCGGCGGTTGCGCGCGGCGGCGGCCCAGGTGCTGCCTCGCCGCGCGGCGCCGGGAACGGATTACGTGCTGGTCGGACGGGCTGCCACGCTGAATCGACGCTACAGCGACCTTGTCGGCGATCTGGAGGCGGCGCTCAAACGTCTTGGGGCGCGGCAGGGCAAGGCCCACAAGTGAGCCCCGTGGCGCTTCTGTTGCGGGCGCTCATCTGGGCCTATCGGGCCCTGGTGTCGCCATTCTTCGCGCCGAGTTGCCGCTATCTTCCGACCTGTTCGGAATACGCGGCCGAGGCTGTGGCCAAGCACGGCGCGGCGCGCGGCGGCTGGCTTGCCGTGCGCCGGCTCGCCCGCTGCCACCCCTGGGGCGGGTCGGGTCTCGATCCGGTTCCGAATCAGATCGGCCATCACCACGCGCACCGGCGGTCGTAAGGCAATGCCAGATCAACGCAACCTCATCCTGGCGATCGCGCTGTCGGTCCTCATATTCCTGGGCTTCGAGCTCTATTTGGTGCTGACCGCGCCGGTACAGCAGCCCGAGCGCGAGCAACAGAGCACAACCGACATGGCGCCGCGGGTGCCGGCGGCCGAGGGTGCGCCGGCGAGTCCGGAGG
>CAYUNL010000003.1:3782-28291 GCA_964446055.1 uncultured Alphaproteobacteria bacterium
GGAGGGGACGCCGGCGGTGGAGGATGTCGCGGCAGGTGCCCCGGCCGAGACCCGCGAGGCGGCGCTGGCGCTGAGCCCGCGCATTCCCATCGTCGCCCCGAAGCTGACCGGCTCGATCGCGCTTCGCGGCGCGCGCATCGACGATCTCACGCTGTCGGATTACCGCGAGACCACCGCCGAGGACAGCCCCAAGATCGTGCTCTTCTCGCCAGCCGAATCGCCGGCCGCCGAGGGCGAGCAGCGCACTTCGTTCTTGCTCCCCCAGGACGCCGTGAACTCGACCGGCCCCTACTTTGCCGATTTTGGCTGGCTGGCCGAGGAAGGCGAGGAGGTGGTGGTCCCCGGACCGGACACCGTATGGCAGGCGGACCGCCGGGAGCTGACGCCACAGACGCCGCTCACGCTCAGCTGGGACAACGGCCAGGGCCTGATCTTTCACCAGGAGGTGGCGATCGACGAGAACTACATGTTCACCGTCACGCGCCGGGTCGAAAACCGCGGCGAGAGGGCGGTCGCCCTGTTCCCGCACGGGCGCGTCAAGCGGACCGGCACGCCCTCGGTCTCGGGCTTTTATATCTTGCACGAAGGAGCGCTCGGGGTCTTCAGCGGTACCCTCGACGAGGTCGACTACGACGACATGCGGGACGATGGTGTGATCAGCCGCGAAAGTACCGGCGGCTGGATCGGCATCACCGACAAGTACTGGCTTACCGCGTTGGTGCCGGACCAGACCGAGCCATTCACAGGCCGCTACGTGCATACGGTGAGCGAGGGGTTCAACCGCTACCAGACCGATTTCTTGCGGGCGGCGCGGACCGTGCCCGCCGGCGGGTCGATCGAGATCGCCGACCGCTTTTTCGCCGGCCCCAAAGTCGTCGACTTGTTGGATGCCTACGAAGACGACGGCATCTCACGCTTCGATTTGGCGGCGGCGTTCCGCTGGCTGTTCTTCCTGGCCAAGCCGCTGTTCTCGCTTTTGGTCTTCATCAACAACGCGGTCGGCAACTTCGGGATCGCCATCTTGCTGGTGACGGTGATGATCAAGATCGTCTTCTTCCCGCTCGCCAACAAGTCCTACCGCTCGATGGCGGCGATGAAGAAGCTGCAGCCCGAGGTCGCCAAGCTCAAGGAGCGCTATCCCAACGACAAGATGAAGATGAACCAGGAGATGATGGCGCTCTACAAGACCGAGGGGGCCAACCCGATGATGGGTTGCCTGCCGATGCTGATTCAGATCCCGGTCTTCTTCGCGCTCTACGAGGTCCTGTTCGTGACCATCGAGATGCGCCACGCGCCGTTCTTCGGCTGGATCGACGATCTCTCGGCGCGCGATCCCTCGAACGTGTTCAATCCCTTCGGCATCATTCCCTTGGAGTACCCCGACTTCCTGCACATCGGCCTGTGGCCGCTGTTGATGGGCTTCAGCATGTGGTTGCAGTTCCGCCTCAACCCGCAGCCCCAAGACTCGATCCAGGCCAAGATCTTCATGATCATGCCGATCTTCTTCACCTTCATCCTGGCCCCCTTCCCAGCCGGGCTGATCATTTATTGGACCTGGAACAACCTTCTGTCGATCGCCCAGCAGTGGGTCATCATGAAGCGTCACGGCGTCGCCCACCCGGCGGCCAAGTAGGGGATGGGGATGTGGCGGACGCCGCAGAGGCCGAGGACCTCGAGCGCGGACGGCTGCTGTTCAGCCAGGCCTGCGAGTTCATGGTGGGAGCCCCGGGGGTGGGCTCGCTGCCGCCGCCGGGTTTGCCCGAAGTCGCCTTTGCGGGCCGCTCCAACGTCGGCAAGTCCAGCCTGATCAACGCCTTGACGGGACGCCGGGCGCTGGCGCGTACCTCGCGGACGCCGGGGCGTACACGACAGATAAACGTATTTCGATTGGGCGGGCGCATCATGCTTGTGGACTTGCCCGGGCTCGGCTATGCGCAGGCGCCCAAGCAGCTGGTTACGGCGTGGACGCGCGCCATCGAGCGTTACCTATACGAACGGGCGAGCCTGAGGCGGGTCTACCATCTGATTGATTGCCGTCACGGGACGGGCGCCGCGGACGAGGCCCTGATGCGGCTTTGCGCCGGCGCCGCGGTATCATTCCACGCGGTCTTGACCAAGGCCGACAAGGCTCGCGATATCGAGGCGCGGCAGGCGGCGCTGGCGGCGCGGCTCAAGACCAACCGGGCGGCCTATCCCGAGGTCGCGGCGGTCTCGGCGCGCAACGGCGCGGGCATTACGGAGCTGCGGGCGGCGGTGGCGGCGCTGGCGGCGGCGGGCTGATTGGTCTACAAACCCAGCCCATGCCGGGCCTCACGAAACCACTCATCAAGCGCTATTTACAGACCGCCAAGACGCTCTCGGAGGCGCTGCCATACTTGCGCCGATTCGCCGGCGAGACCTTCGTCATCAAGTACGGCGGCCACGCCATGGGCGATGCCGAGCTGGGCGATCACTTCGCGCGCGACGTGGTGTTGATGAAACAGATCGGCATCAACCCGATCGTCGTGCACGGCGGCGGCCCCCAGATCGGCGAGATGCTGAGCCGGCTCGGCATTGAGAGCGACTTCGTCGACGGTCTGCGAGTGACCGACCGCCACACCGTCGAGGTCGTCGAGATGGTGCTCTCGGGCACCATCAACAAGCACATCGTCACCACCATCAACGCCGCCGGCGGCACCGCGGTCGGGCTCTCGGGCAAGGACGGCGGCCTGATCGAGGCCCGCAAGCTCGAGCGCACACGGCGCGATCCGGACTCGAACATCGAGAAGGTGCTCGATCTCGGCTTCGTCGGCGAGCCGGTACGAATCAATCCCGACCTCTTGGGCTCGTTCGCGGGCATCGACGTGGTGCCGGTGATCGCACCGATCGGCCTAGGCCCGGGCGGCGAGACCTACAACATCAACGCCGATTCGGTGGCCGGCGCGGTGGCCGCCGCGGTTCGTGCGAAGAAGCTATTGATGCTGACCGACGTGGCCGGCGTGCTCGACCAGGCGGGCGAGCTGGTCTCCAGCTTGACCCCCGACGAGGCGCAGGCGCTGATCGAGGATGCCACCGTCACCGGCGGCATGATCCCCAAGATCGAAACCTGCATCTCGGCGGTGCGCGAGGGCACCGAGGCCGCCCACATCCTCGACGGCCGACTGGCCCACGTGTTGCTCCTGGAGGTTTTCACCGAGCAGGGCGTCGGCACGATGATCCGCCCGGACTAGGCGGCCGCAGAGACCTCGGCAAGGCGCGCGGCGGCGTCCCAGATGTCGACGTAGCGTAGGTAGAGCGGCGCGAGGCCGAAGCGCATCACGTCGGGGGGGCGGTAATCGGCGATCACACGGCGCTCCGCCAAGCCCTCGACGAGCGCCGCCGCCTGTGAATGGCGGAACGAAACGTGGCTCCCGCGGATCGCCGAATCGCGGGGTGAGGCGAGGTCGAAACCGGCACACTTGGTTTCCACAAGCGCGATAAAAAGCTCGCTGAGCGCAACGCTCTTGGCCCGGACCTGGGCGATGTCGACATCGCGCCAGATTTCCAGCGCAACCTCTAGCGCGGCCATGCCGAGAACCGCCGGGGTGCTGGTGAGCAGCGGCGCAATGCCGGCGCCGGGCGCATAGACCTCGGCAAAGTCGAACGGCGCGCGATGGCCCATCCAGCCGGTCAGCCCCGGCCGCAGTTCAGCGTGGTGGGTCTGGCGGACATAGGCGAAGGCCGGCGCCCCGGGGCCCCCGTTGAGGTACTTGTAGGTGCAGCCGACCGCGAGATCGACGCCGGCGCCGCCCATGTCGAGCGGCACCGCGCCGACCGAGTGTGATAGGTCCCACAGGACCAGCGCGCCGCCCGCGTGCGCGGCCCCGGTGAGCGCCGCCAGGTCGTGCATGAAGCCGGTTCGGAAATCGACGTGAGTCAGGGTCAGGACCGCGGTATCGGAATCGACGGCGCCGGTGATCTCTTCGCGGGCGACGCGGCGCACCTCGCAGCCCTCGACCAGCCCGCTTAGCCCTTGCGCGACGTAGAGATCGGTCGGGAAGTTGCCGGTCTCGGTGAGGATGGTGCGGCGGCCGGGGCGCGCGTGGAGCGCCGCGGCAAGGAGCTTGAAGAGGTTGACCGAGGTCGAATCGCCGACCACCACCTCGCCCGGCGCGGCGCCGATCAGCGGCGCGATGGCCTCGCCGAGGCCGCGCGGCTGGTCGATCCAGCCGGCCTCGAACCAGCTTGCGATCAGACCGGCGCCCCATTCGTGGCGCAGCACCCGCTGGAGCCGCGCCGGCGCGGCGGCGGGAAGCGCGCCCAGCGAGTTGCCGTCGAGGTAGATCAAGCCCTGGGGCAGGGCGAAGCGTGCGCGCATGTCGCTGAGCGGGTCGGCGGCATCGAGCTCCGCGCAACGCTCTCGGTCGATCGCGGCCATGCCGGGCTCAGCCGAGGTGGGGCGCGGCAAGGTAGGCCTCGGACTGCATTTCCTCGAGCCTGGACACGGTGCGGGCGAAGGCAGGCGGCGCCTTGGCGCCGTCGTAGAGGCCGCCGGGCACGGCCTCGGCGCCGCACAGCAGGTTGACCCGGTGCTCGTAGAGCAGGTCGATGAGGTTGATGAAGCGCCGCGCCTCGTCGTTGCGCTCGGCCCCCAACATCGGCACCCCGGCCAGCACCACGGTATGGAACTGGCGCGCCACTTCGAGGTAATCGGCGGCACCCAAGGCGTCGCCACACAGCGTCTCGAAGGTGGACCGGGCGATGCCGCCCGCCGCGGCGAGTTCGAGCGCGCGACCCTGGGCCTCGATCGCAGCCGGCTCGGCGGGCGCGCCGTCGGCGAGCCGGGCGAAGGCCACATCAAGTGCGGCGTCGGTGTCGGCGCCGAGCGGCGCGAAATAGACCGGAGCGCCGCGCAGCCGGTCGAGCCGGTAATCGCGCGCGCCGTCGAAGCTCATCACCTCAAGGCCTTCGTTTACCAGTTCGATGAAGGGCACGAACAACTCGCGGTTGAGGCCGCCGGCGTAGAGGTTCTCGGGCGCGGTGTTCGAGGTCGTCACCACCACCACCCCGTTCTGGAAGAGCTTGGCGAACAGGCGGCGGAGGATCATCGCGTCGGCCACGTCGTTGACCTGCAGCTCGTCGAGACACAACAACGTCGCCTCGTCGGCGAGCGCCTTGGCCACCGGCTTGATCGGCTCATCATCGGCGCGGGCTCGCGCATCGAGCTGGCGCCAAGCGTGAATGCGGGCGTGGACATCGAGCATGAAGGCGTGGAAGTGGGCGCGGCGCTTGTTGGCCACAGGCGCGGTGGCGTGGAAGAGGTCCATCAGTACGGATTTTCCGCGGCCCACCCCGCCATGGAGATATAGACCCTCGGGCGGGGGCTCACGGCGGTCGCGGCGCAAGCGCTCGAGCCAGGTCGCGCCCTTGACGGCGCGATAGGTGCGCAGCCGGTTGTGCAGGGTCTGGAGCTTCTCGACCGCCAGCTCCTGGGCCGGATCGGGCGCCCAGTCGCCGGCGCTAAGCCGCGCCCGGTAGGCGAAGATGGGCCCCTCGGCGCTCATCGCGAACCCGCGGCAAGGTCCTCGCCGGCCAGGGCGGCGGCGATCAGGGCCACGGTCTCGGGCAGGCCGTAAAGGGCGATGAACGAGCCCATGCGCGGGCCCTGGGTCTGGCCCAGCAGCACCTCGTACAGCGCCCCGAACCACTCGCGCAGGTTGGTGAAGCCGTGGCGCTTGCCGACCTCGTAGACCTGGTACTGGATGTCCTCGGCCAGGGCATCGGGGGGCAGGGCTTCGAGGGTCGCGGAGAGGTCCTCGAGCGCCGCCCGCTCGGGCTCGCTGGGGGCGCGGTAGGCTTTGGCCGGCTTGACGAAATCGCGGTAGGTAGTGAGCGCGTAGCCGGCGAGCTCGTCGAGGATCGGCGCGGTGGCCGGGCTAACCCCGGGGGCGTAGCGGGCGATGAAGCCCCAGAGCACCGCCTTGTCCTCGGCGTTGCAGACGCTCGCGAGATTGAGCAGGACGGCGAAGCTGAGCGGTACCGCCTCGGCGGGCGGAGCGCCGGCGTGGATGTGCCAGACCGGGTTCGCCAAGCGCGCCTCGGGCGTCTCGCCGGCGTAGGCCTCGAGCCTTGAAAGATAATCGTCGACGGTGCGGGGGATGATGTCGAAGTAGAGGCGCTTGGCCTTGCGCGGCGAGTGATACATGAACTGGGCCAGGCTCTCCTTCGAGCCGTAGCGCAGCCACTGCTCGATGGTAAGTCCGTTGCCGCGGGACTTCGAGATCTTCTCGCGGTTCTCGTCGAGGAACAGCTCGTAGGTGAAGCCGGCGGGCGGAACCCGGCCGAGAAGCCGGCAGACCAGGCTCGACAACTTGACCGAATCGATCAGGTCCTTGCCCGACATCTCGTAATCGACGCCCAACGCCACCCAACGCATTCCCCAATCGATCCGCCACGCGAGCTTGCAATGGCCACCCGTCACCGGCGTCTCGAAGCGCTTTCCGGCGGCATCGCGAAAGACGATGGTGCCGTTTGCGGGCGATGTCTCCTCGGCCGGGACGTGGAGGTATTTTCCGCTGCTCGGGCTGAGCGGCAGGAAGGGGCAGTAGGTCTGGCGCCGCTCGGGCCCGATGGTCGGCCGCACCAAATCGACGATCTCGTCGTGGCGCTCGAGAACGCTGAGCAGCGTCGCGTCGAACACCCCGCCCTGGTAGCACTCGGTGGCGCTGGTGAACTCGTAGTCGAAGCCGAACTCGTCGAGGAAGCTGCGCAGCATCGCGTTGTTGTGGGCACCGAAGCTTTCGTGGGTACCGAAAGGATCGGGGACCGCGCTGAGCGGGGTCCCGCCGTGCGGCTCCTCGGCGAGGTAGGGCTCGAGGACTTCGGGATTGGGTATGTTGTCGGGCGCACTGCGGAGCCCGTCCATGTCGTCGGAAAAGGCGATCAGCCGGGTCGGCGCGGCGCTCAGTTCGGCGAATGCGCGGCGCACCATGGTAGTGCGCAGGACCTCGGCGAAGGTGCCGATGTGGGGCAGGCCGGAAGGTCCGTAGCCGGTCTCGAACACCACCGCCTGGTTCGGATCGGCAGCCTCGCCCAGCCGCTCGAGGAGCTTGCGCGCCTCGACGAACGGCCACGCCTTGCTCGCGCCCGCGATCTCTGCTTTTTCCACCATCGCCGAGCGAAGCTAGGCAGTCGTACCGAGGCCGTCAACGGCGCGGGATTGCCGATATACTGAACGCGATGAACCAGGCCCCCGCCGCGCCCGCCCCCACGGTGTCGTTCCCCAGCGCGCCAGCGCTCGCCGCGGGGCCGAGCGGCGCGGTGTGGATCTCGGGGGACGGCGAGATCGAGGAGATCTCGCATGGCGAGGCCGCGCGGCGGGCCGGCGCCGAGGCGCCGATCGTCTGCCACTCGCCCGCGCTCGCTCGCCGGCTGGGAACGGCGCGGTTCGCCGCCTATGACGTGCTCGAGCTGTTCGGGTTCGTGCGCCCGGCCAGCTTCTGTTTGCCCACGGCACGCGGGCTGGCCGCGGCGTTGTCGCTTCCGACCCCCAGCGGTCTTGCCGCCGAGACAGCGGTGCTGCGCGACGCGGCACTGGCGCTGCTGGCCGAACTCGCGAGCGCGGTGGCCTCGGAGGAGGACCGTGACGCCGCGAGCGTGGCCGCGGTCATGGCCCACGGCGGATGGTCGTGGGGACCGGCGGTGGTAGCCGCGACCGGCCCGGCGAAGCCCGGGCTGAACGCATGGGACCGCGTGCCCAAATGGCGCGAGGGCGCCCCCGAGCCAGCGCCGGGCCATACCCCGGTCACGGGCGAGGAGGCGCGGGAGCGGCTCAAGTCGCTGCTGCGCGAGGATGCCGAGCCGCGCCCCGAGCAGGCCGAGTATGCGGCCGAAGCCGCCCACGCGTTTGCCCCCAGGGACGAGGCCGGCGCGCCCCATGTGGTTTTGGCCGAAGCTGGCACCGGGACCGGCAAGACGCTCGCCTACATCGCGCCGGCCAGCCTGTGGGCGCGGCGCAACCGCGGACCGGTGTGGCTCAGCACCTTCACCAAGAACCTACAGCGCCAGATCGACCAGGAGCTCGACCGCCTGTACCCCGACCCCCGGATCAAGGCGCAGAAGGCGGTGATCCGCAAGGGCCGCGAGAACTACCTTTGTCTCTTGAATTTCGAGGACGCGGCGCGGGGCGCGCTGGGCGCGGCGCCGACGCTGGAGGGCGTGGCGGCGGATCGCGAGAGCCCGGCGTTGGTCGCGCTCGGCCTTTTGGCCCGCTGGGTTAGCGCGACCCGCGATGGCGATCTGCTGGGCGGCGACTTCCCGGCCTGGCTGATCGAGATCCTGGGCCGGCGCCGCACCCTGGCGCTCACCGATCATCGGGGCGAGTGCATCTACAGCGCCTGCAGCCATTACCGCCGGTGCTTCATCGAACGCGCGGTGCGCAAGGCCAGGCGTGCCGAGATCGTGGTCGCCAACCACGCGCTGGTGATGGTCAACGCCGCCAGCGGCAGGCACGAAACCCACCTGCCGAGCCGCTACGTCTTCGACGAGAGCCATCATTTGTTCGAGGCCGCCGACAGCGCCTTCTCGGCCCGGCTTTCGGGCGCCGAGACGGTGGAGCTTCGCCACTGGCTGCGCGGCGACGACCGGGGGCGGCGCAGCCATCTCAAGGGGCTGAAGCGCCGGCTGGGCGACCTGGTCTCCGGCGCGGCGGGGGCGGAGGCGGCGCTCGACCGCGTGATGCGGGCGGCGGCGGCGCTACCTGGGCCAGGCTGGATGGGCCGCGTCCAGGCGGGAGCCTCGGCGGGGCCGGCCGAGGCCTTCCTCGAGCACTGCCGCGTGCAGGTCCATGCGCGCAACACCGGAGCCGACAACGGGTACGGGCTGGAGGCCGGGATCGATGAGCCGGTGCCCGGGCTGATCGAAGCGGCGGCGGCGCTGGAGGCCGCGCTTGGCCGAGTGGCCGAGCCGATCAAAGTCCTGGGCGAGGGCTTGGCCGAGATTATGGACGAGGGAGCCGCCGAGCTTGAGACCGAGTCGCGCATCCGGATCGAATCGGCCCGCCGCGGCCTTGATCGCCGCGCCCGCCAGGTCGAGGTATGGCGCGCCATGCTGCGCGACCTGCGGCGGGGCGGCGCGCCCGAGCTGTTCGTCGACTGGCTGTCGGTCGAGCGTCGCGCGGGACGCGAGTTCGACGTCGCGCTCAACCGCCACTGGATCGACCCCACCGTGCCGTTCGCCGAGGAAGTGCTCGCGCGCGCCCACGGAGCGCTCGTCACATCGGCCACCATGCGCGACCGCACCGACGAGGCGGGCGATGACTGGGCTAGCGCCGAAATACGCACCGGCGCCCACCATTTGGCGCTACCGGCGCGGCGGGCGAGCGTGCCCTCGCCATTCGACTATCCGGCCAAGACGCGAGTCATGGTGATCACCGACGTGCGGCGCGAGGACCCGCGCCAAGTGGCCGCGGCCTATCGCGAGCTGTTCGTGGCTTCGGGCGGAGGCGCGCTGGGGCTGTTCACCTCGATCGCCCGGCTCCGCGGAGTGCACCGGCACATCGCCGGGGTGCTGGACGAGGCGGGTATTTCACTTCTCGCCCAGCACGTCGACGGCATCGACACCGCGACCCTGGTCGACATCTTCCGCGCCGAGCCCGATTCGTGCCTCTTGGGTACCGATGCGGTGCGCGACGGGGTCGACGTGCCGGGCCGGTCCTTGAGGCTGATCGTGTTTGATCGCGTGCCCTGGCCGCGCCCCGACATCCTGCACCGCGCGCGCAAGGCGGCGTTCGGCGGTCCGCGGTACGACGACATGATTACCCGGCTCAGGCTCAAACAGGCGTATGGACGCCTGGTGCGAAACGCCGATGACGAGGGCGCCTTCGTGATCGTCGACCCGAGGATACCTTCCCGCCTGGCCGGCGCGTTTCCCGATGGCGTCGAGATCAACCGCCTGGGCCTTAAGGAGGCGGTCGCCGAGACCGCCCGCTTCCTTGGCCGCGAATAGGCCTTGCCGCGCCACAGGCCAATCCTATGTTCCGGCGCATCGAAACTCGATCGCCGAGGCAGCCTGCGATGACCGAACATACCGCGCTCATTTACATCATGGTCGTAATGGCCGCCGCGGATTCGGACATGACCGACAACGAGATCATGACGATCGGCCACATCATCCGCAGCCTGCCGATCTTTCGCGACTACGACGAGGACCAGCTGCCCAAAGCCGCCGAGGCCTGCGCCGAGATTCTGTCCGAAGACGGCGGGCTCGACACCATCGTCGGCCTCGCCCGCGAGGCCCTGCCCGAGGGCAGCCTGCGCGAGACCGCCTATGTGCTCGCCTGCGACGTGGCCGCCGCCGACGGCAAGGTCAGCCAAGAGGAAATCCGCTTGCTCGAGATCCTGCGCCACGGATTGAGCGTCGGCCGGTTGCCGGCGGCCGCCATCGAGCGCGCGGCGCGGGCCCGCTTCGCCACCGGCTGAGCGTCGGGCTTGCGGCTACGCCGGGGCGCGATCCAGCCAGTGCGGCAGGAAACGGCGAAGCCAGTATCGGATGCCCGGCTCGTGACGGCTAATCTGCGACAGCTGGGTTTGGCGCCGTTGGGCGCCCCGGTCCTTTAGCCGGTGGGCACCGGCGGTGGTCCAGAAATCGACGGTCTTGGCGGTGACCTCGGGATGGAACTGGATCGCGTAGGCGGCGCGGCCATAGCGAAAGGCCTGGTTCGCGAAGGTCTCGCCACGGGCCAGCAGCTCGGCGCCATGGGGAAGACCGAAGCCGTAGCTGTGCCACTGGTAGACATGGAGCCCGGCGTCGAATAGCGCCGCGCCGGCGGGCGCGGGGTGGATCGGGAAGTAGCCGATCTCGTGCATCCCTTTGGGGTGCAAACGCACGCGCGCGCCGAGGACCTTGGCCAGCATCTGGGCCCCGAGACAGACGCCGAGGAACGGCTTGGCGGAACCGAGTGCGACCGGGATCCAGTCCATTTCGGTCCGCAGGTAGGGATGCTCCCTGGTCTGATTCACGTTCATCGGTCCACCGAATACGACCGCGCCGTCGTGGTCGTCCATGGTGGCGGGAAGCGCGTCGCCAAGCGCCGGGCGGCGGATGTCGAGGTCGTAGCCCAGGCCGCGAAGCGCGCGGCCGACGCGGCCCGGGGTCGAATGCGCCTGGTGGACGATGACCAGGACACGGTCGGGCATGCGATGCGATCCGGGCGCTGGCGGACTAGCGTGGATGGACCCAGCTTTCGGACCAGGCCAGGCACGAGGTGCTGGAGGGATGACCGTCCATGTCCTCGGGGTAGGGGTCGCCCCCGGGGGTCCGACCGAGGATCGAGGCCTGCCCCGCTGCCGCCGGCATGAGGCAGCTATAGACGCCCCACGAGCCGGTCATCTCGCTGCCCGGCGGGATGGCGATCTGGAAGGGTTCGCCGAGGTCGCGCCAGGTAACCTGGATCCGCCCCTCGGCCGATTCCGCGATCTCGGAATAGGCGCTGCGATAGTCGCCCTCGCGCGAGAAGACGGCCTCGACGATGGGCAACTCCGGCGCCGCGAAGAAGGGGCGGAACAAGGCTTCGATTTGCTGGACGAAGCGCACCAGTTTGGGGTTGTCCGAGAAGACCTTGACCTGGTCGTCGATGGCCCTGGACTGGACAAACAGGGCGTGTCCGCCACCGGCCGGAGAATAAAGACAACGCCAATGGGCACAGACCGTGGTGTCGGGGCCTGCCGCGCTGTCCTTGAGGCGAAGGAACGAGTTTTCGCCGATGAACCGGACTTGGTTTGGATCGACGAGTGAATTCATGTGGCGATTCCTTGGCTTGCGGCCGGTCGGCGGGCCGGGGGGGCGAGACTACCAAGCCCGGCCGGCGCTGGCCATGATCCACGACGGGGTTCGGTTTACGCGAGGCGGTGGCCTTTGCTAACGTGGCGCGAGCACTTGGATAGGGAGGATACCAGCATGCTTCGGACAAATGTGGGGGTGGCGGTTGCGGCCGCCGCTCTTATGGCTATTGGCTCTGGCGCGGCGCTCGGCGGCGACGCCGATGAGATCGCGGTGGAGGCGGCCAAGAAGTACGCCGGCACCGAGCTCACGCTCTTTCTCGAGGCCGGCCTTTCCGAGCTCGGGTTCGAGCTTTCCGCGACCAAGCGGTGGGAAGAGCTGACCGGCATCAAGATCAACATGAACGGTGCGCCCACCAACGAGATGTATGCCAAGATCGTGATCGAGCACGAGGGCCGCACCGGCGCCTTCGACATCGTCGACGTGCAGCCGCAATGGATGCCCGACCTGGTCGAGATCGGCGCCCTGGAGCCGCTCGACGATTTCATCGCGCAATACGACTACGCCGATGAAATCATGGACATCGCGCCGTTCTACCGCGAGGCCTGGAACAAGTACCATGGAACGACGTACGCCTTCGCCGACGACGGCGACGTGCTGTTGCTGTACTACCGCAAGGACTTGTTCGAGGACGCCGACAACCAGAAGATGTTCAAGGACGAGTACGGCTACGACTTGGCGCCGCCGGCGGACTGGAAGGAATTCGACGAGATCGCCAAGTTCTTCACCGACCACTACGCGCCCGATCTATACGGCGCGTCGTTGGTGCGCAGCCGAGGGCTGACCCTGTTCTTCTGGTCGCAGCAGTTCCGGATCGCCGGCGGCAAGTTCTTCGACGAAGCCACGATGAAGGCGACCGTCAATTCGGATATCGGCGTGCAAACCTTGCAGGCACTGGTCGACCGCACCAATCACATGCCGCCGGGCAACGCGACCTGGGGCTTCGTCGAGAAGCTGAGCGCATGGCTCGCCGGCCAAGTGGCGATGACCGTCTCGTGGCCCGCGATCGGCCGCTGGTCCGAGGGCCTGGGCACCGATATCGACGCCATGTCGTGGATCCCCAAGACCACGGTCGCCGACAAGGTGGGCTATGCCATCGTCGGCACGCATCCCGGGATCGCACCCGGCTTCGCGCTCGCGGTTTCGTCGGGCAGCAAGAACAAGGAGGCCGCGTATCTGTTCATCCAGTGGGCGAACAGCGCCGACGTGAGCGTCACGCGCTCCGAGCTCCCCTACTCGATCCGCGATCCCTTCCGCCTCTCGCACTACGCGAGTCCGCTCCTGCGCAACCAGTGGCCCAATGCCGCGGCGTTCCAGGACACGCTTAGGGACGGTGGCGAACAGGGTATCCTGGAGCTTACGCTGCGTAATACCGCGGCCTACCAGGATGCGATGAGCACCGCGATCCAGGCGGCGATCGGCGGCCAAGATCCGCAGGAGGCGCTCGATCAGATGGCCAAGGATTGGGACGAGCTCACCGAGCAAGTGGGCGTCGACAAGCAACGTGATGCGTACAAGGCGTTCGTCGCCGGGCGGGGCTATCCGCCTGAGTCCTAAGGTCGTCGGGCGGGGGTGCAAGCGCGCCCCGCCCCTTTTTTCGATGCGCATCTAGGGGATGGCGGCGGCCGAGGGTTGGCCGCCTATGGGCATGAGTGAATGACGACGAGCGGCGAGTTCGGCGTGCGCCAGGGATTGCTCGCCGAGCGCAACTTCAAGTACGTCGTCATCGCGCCCGCGGTGTTCGTCATTCTCTTCATCGGCCTTTATCCGGTCCTTTATTCGCTGGTCGTCAGCTTCCAGAACGTCTCGGTGCTGGCGAAGGACTACTCGTTCGTCGGGTTCTTGAACTATGGCCGGCTGTTCGAGGATGCGCGGCTGTGGCAGTCGATCCTCCACACCGCCATCATCACCGTCATCGCGCTTCCCCTAGAACTGATCTTCGGGCTGTTGCTCGCGCTTTTGTTCCTCAACAAGATGCCGCTCAGGCGCGTCTTCGTCAGCCTCATCATCATTCCCGCGGTGCTCTCGCCGATCGTCGTCGGTTCGACCTGGCGGCTGATGTTCGACGACCGCTTCGGACCGATCAACGCGATCATCCGCATGCTGTTCGACGAGCGCTTCAGCTTGCCCTGGGTGATCAATCCGACCTGGGTCTATCCGGCGCTTCTTATCACCGAGGTGTGGGAGTGGACGCCGTTCATGTTCCTGATGCTGTACGCCGCGCTCTCGAACGTGGATCAAAGCCTGCAGGAGGCGGCCGAGATCGACGGCGCCGGCTATTGGACGGTGTTCTTTCGGATCTCGCTGCCGGCGATCTGGCCGGTGATGGCGATCGCATTGATCATCCGGGCGCTCGACCTGGTGCGGCTCTTCGACATCGTCTGGATTCTGACCCGTGGCGGACCGGGGACGCTGACCGAGACCACTTCGATCTACATCTACCAGCGCGGCTTCCAGCAGTTTCAGACCAGCTACACCGGCGCCATGGTGTTCCTGATCGTGATCTTGCTGTCGGTCATCATCATCACCGCGCTGCGCCGCATGAAGGTGGCGCGATGAGCCGCGAGGAGCGCTCGAAATGGCTGCGCTTCGTCGTCGCGCTCATGGTCCTGGTGATCGTCACGTTCCCGGTCTATTGGCTTTTCATAAAGGCGTTCAAGACCCCCGAGGAGGTCTTCGCCTTTCCGCCGGTATGGATCCCCGGCTCGTTCTACCTCGACAACTTTCGCGCGATGGCCCGCACCGACGACCTGGTGCCGGTGTGGAACAGCCTGGTCATCACCTCGATCAGTACCGCGATCTCGATGTTTCTCGGCACCATCTGCGCCTATTCGATGGCGCGGTTTCGCACCGGCGGCGACAACCTGGCGATCTGGATTCTGTCGCAGCGCATGCTGCCGCCGGTGGCCATCGCATTTCCGATGTTCCTCGCCTTCGCCTTCCTGGGTTGGGTCGATACCTTGCAGGGGATGATCGTCGTCTACACCGCCTTCAACCTCCCGTTCGTGATCTGGATGATGCGCGGGTACATCCAGGACGTGCCGATCGAGCTCGAGGAAAGCGCTCTTGTTGATGGCTGTACGCGCTGGCAGGTACTCGTCAAGGTGGTCTTTCCCATGGTGCGTACGGGTCTTTTCGCCACCGGGGTGTTCACATTCATCTTCGCGTGGAACGAGTTCGGCTTCGCCCTGGTGCTGACCCGCGAGAGCGTGCTGACCTTTCCGGTCCACGTCTCGCACTATTTCGGCGCGCTTTCGACGTACTGGGGAAAGGTCGGCGTGATCTCGATCATCGGGACGCTGCCGGTGTTCTTCGCCGTCGCCTTCCTGCAGCGCTACCTGGTGCGCGGCATGAGCATGGGGGCGCTCAAGGGTTGACGGAGCGCCACCCGTAGGGCAGGGTTTGAGCAACTATCACCATGGGAGGATCGATCATGAGGACATTGCGTGGTGTGTTCGCCGCTTGTGCGGCGGGACTTCTTTTGACGTTTGCGGCGCAGCCCGGACTGGCCCAAGACGAAGAACCAGTCGATGTCACATACGTCATCGTCTGCTGTCCGGGCGACCTCTTCTGGGAGCCCTTGATCTTCGGGGCCGACCTGGCGGCCAAGCACTACAACGTCAACCTCGACTACCAGCAGGGCGAAAACGACCCGGTCCGTATCAACAACATCGTTGAGACCGCGATTGCCAACGACGTGGACGGGATCGTCTGGGGCATCACGGTTGAGGGCGCCTACACCGAGGTCATCCAAAAGGCCCGCGATGCCGGTATTGCCGTCATCATCTCCAACGAAGACGAGCCCCTGGGAGCCAAGGCCACGTCGCGACAGGCGTACGTGGGCCAGGACTTCGTCTCGGCGGGTTACCGAATCGCCAGATATATGGTCAAACAGCATGGCCTCGGCGAGGGAGACTTCTGCGTGACGCCGGTCGAGGAATCCGACCTGATTTACGCGCAGAAGCGCTATGAAGGAACGAAGATGGGGCTCGATGAGTCCGGCGTCGGCTCGGAGCTGCTTCACACGGGCGGCGTAATGGAGACGAGCCTGAACATCATCGCCGAATACCTTCTGGGGCATCCCGAGGTCACATGCGTCATCGGCCTCGGCCACGTTCCAACAACAGTGATTCCGCGCGCGATGAAGGAAGCGGGCGTCGAGGGGCTCCCGATCGGCGGCTTCGACGTCGGTCCCGAGATCATGGAGAACATCAAGGCCGGGGTCATCACGGGTACGATGAACCAGCAGGCTTTTTGGCAGGGCTTCATGCCAGTGTTGTTCATAGCCATGTGGGAGCGCTACGGGCTGGAGCCGGCGGACTTCGACACCGGCGCCGGAATGATCACCCCGGACAATGTCGACAAGATTGCGAAAGTGGTCGGCACGTATCAGTAGGCTTGACTCGACCTTAAGCATGGTGCGGCCGCCCCAGCGGCGGGCGGTCGCACCATTTCGCATTCTTTTGGCCGTGGTACTCGCGAGGAGACCGAGGAAATGACCGCGGTTCCCGGCGATACGGGACGGGCGGCCTTCCGCCAAGCCTGGTGGCAGCGGTTCCGGCGTTACCCGAGCGGGAACATCTTGCTGATCTACGGCGTGATGTTGTTCATTTGCGTCGTAATCGGCCTCGCCAATCCCGAGGGCTTCCAGTTCCTCCACGAACGGAATCTCGCCGCCCTTCTGACGCAAATGCCCCGACTGGTGATCCTCTCGGTCGCGGTCGGGATGTTGATGATTTCGGGCGAGTTCGACCTTTCGATCGGCGCCGTCTACGTATTGGCGCCCTACCTGATGGGCATGGCGCTGGAGAGGTTGGCCTGGCCGCTATGGGCGGCGCTCGGTGTGGCGATCCTCACCGGATTGACCGTGGGAGCAATCAACGGGATCGTTACAACCAGATTCAAGCTGCCTTCGTTCATCGCCACGCTTGGCATGATGTTCTTTGCGCGGGGCATCGTTCGCCTTGCCGCCGGCAGCGGCTCTTCGGCGGTCAAGGCGCAGACGGTCGAACCCGGGGAAACGTTCGAGGCGATCCTCGCCGGTCAGGTCTTCGGCCCGGTCCACGCCCAGATCCTGTGGGTGATCGCGATCGCGATCTTCGCCTACTTCCTTCTCAACCGACACCGGCTCGGGAACCACATGTACGCGGTAGGCGGAAACGCGGACGCGGCGGAAAAGACCGGCATCAACCCCATCCGGGTCAAGATGATCGCCTTCATGCTGTGCTCGCTTCTGGCCACTCTTGCCGGCGTGATCAGCGCCACCCGGGTCAACGCCGTTGCGCCGATTCAGGTCCTGATCGGCCTCGAGCTGCAGGCCATCGTCGCCTGCACCATCGGCGGCGTATTCCTCTTCGGGGGTCGCGGCACGGTGCTCGGTATCGTGCTCGGTGCGGCGTTCGTCGCCACCGTAGATGACCTTCTCATCCTGACCCGTGCCCGAGGCCAATACTTCCAGGTGTTCCTCGGGGCCGCGGCGATTGGGGCGGTCATCCTCAACACCTGGATCGCTGGACGGAAAGAGAACTAGGCGATGGTGGCGTTCGGCACCGATACCGTCGCCGCCGAGCGCTACGCCGGCACCGGCCTATGGAACCGGCTCCGGCGCCACCCCGCCGGCGCCGTGTTCATCGTTTGCGCGATCTTCCTGGTGGCGTGCGTCGTCGTAGGCGAGATCTACCCTGATGACTTCCGGTTCACGAGAACCATCAACTTCAAGATTCTCCTACGCTCGTTCGGACCGCTGGGGATCCTGGCGATCGGTATGGGAATCCTGATGATCGCGGGCGAGTTCGACCTCTCGGCGGGCGCGATCTTCATTGTCGGGCCCTATGTCGGGGCCCTTGCCTGGGAAGCCGGTGTCCCGCTGCCGATCGCCCTGATCTTCTCGTTCGTCACCGCCGCGGGCATCGGCCTGTTCAATGGCACCGTGACCGTCGTGTTCCGCATCCCCTCGTTCATCGTGACCCTGGGGATGATGTTCGTCATCCGCTTTGGCTCGCGGTTCGTTACCGGCAACACGCCGGTGCGCTTCAAGCCCTCCGGGGAATTCAACGAAGCCTTGGCCGGCCAAGCGACTGCTGGGCTTCCCGTCTGGCTCGATGTCATTCCCGCGCAGTTCGTTTGGTTCCTGGTGATCGCGGTGCTGGCCTACTTCCTGCTGAACCGCCACCGGCTGGGCAATCACTTCTTCGCCGTCGGCGGCAGCGCCGTCAGCGCCGCGGCGACCGGCATCAACGTGGCACGCACCAAGGTGATCGCGTTCATGATATGCCCGGTGCTCGCGACCTTCGCCGGAATCCTCAGCGTCGCTCGCCTCGAGCGGGCGACGAATTCGCCGCAGCTTTTCCTCGAGCTCGAAGCGATCGCGATCTGCGTCATGGGCGGGCTGGCGCTGACGGGTGGCCGCGGCGCCGTCTTCGGCATCGTGCTGGGCACCGTCATCTTGCAGACGGTGCGCGACGTCTTGGTCTTGAGCGGGGCGCCCGGCGCCTACCTCGACATGTTCGTCGGCGGGGTCATCGTAGTCGCCGTCACCCTGAACACCCTGGCGGCCAAGCGCTACTAACTCTCGTGCGCCCACGAGCGCTGCTTCTCGCCACCGCGATTGCCGCAACGGCTTTTGGCGGCGCGGCCGCCGAGCCCCTGGACCGAGCCGGATTCACCCTAGCCGCGGAGCCTGCCGCCGCCGGCAGCCAAGCCGAGTTCGTGCTGCGCGGCGTGGTCGATTGGCTGAACGATTTCGTGCGCGACAACCCGGCGGCGCCGCTCATCGAGTTGTCGGCCCCGGTCCACGCCGTCGGCTCGGGCTCCGAGGTTGTCGTCAGCTTTCCCGACCTGGCGCTGGTCTGGGACGACGGGACGCGCGTGCGCCTGGGCGACGTCGTCGTTCCGATAACGCCCCGCGAGGACGGAGCCTACGACTTCGCCGCCCGGTTGCCGGCGCGCTACGAATTCAGCGGCGCGGAGGGAGGACCCAGCCAGGTGGTGACCGTGGGTGAATCCAGGGTTGCCGGGACGTGGTCGGCAGGGGGCGCGTTGTTGACCGGGCTCGAGGTGGTGCTCCGCGACGTCGCGCTTGCGAGCGCGGATGCGGGTCCGCCGCTCTTATCGATCGCCGCGCTGGATTTGCGGCAAACCCTTTCCGAGGGTACAGCCGGCACCTGGCGGGGATCGCTGCAGGCGGAGCTCTCCGGCGTGCAAGGCGGGACCATCGGCGCTGCGACGGGCGAGGCGATCGCGATCGATCGAATGGACGTCGCGGCAAGCTTTGAAGACGTCTCGTCCAGGGACTGGGTCGAACTCAGCGGGCGGCGAGGCTATTTCGGTAGCGACGAGGCGGCGCCTCGCGTACCGAGCATGCGCCTCAGCGCCGAGTTCGGCCTGGTCGGACTGGCCTTCACCGGCCCGCCGACGCAAGCGGGCGCCATCGGCGAGTCACGCCTGCGCGTCGATTTGGGCCGCAAGGAGCAGGACTTGTGGGACATCGGCGCGGACTTCAGCCTGTCCGAGTTCTCGGCGAGCGGCTTCGAGGGTGGCGAGGACATCACGATTGGCGAGGTCGCCGCTCGATCGCAGACCGTGGACTTTCCGCTCACCGCCTGGCGCCAAATGACGGAGCGATTCGGGATTGGCCTCGAAGGCGGCGCGCCCGCGCTAAGCGAATCACGCAGGCAAGAGTTCGCCGCGGCGATCGCGGGCGTGCGCTGGGGATCGGGCGATTCGGGCCAGCGGCGGCGCCCCAGTTCACGCTCGATCGGGGGTCGTTTCGCGTCGGTTTCGATGGGCGCGCCGCGCTGGTGAGCGCGCGCTACGCGCTCGGCGCGGAGGGTTTGTTTGTGGCGAATTCCGATCTTCCCCAGGAGCTGGTGCCGCGGGAGGCATCGATCGACGTGAGCCTGCAGGACCTGCCACCCTCGGCCATCGTACTCCCCATCGTGGCCGCGATGGCAGAGCCGGGCGATGGCGAGGCGCTGATGGGCGCGCTGCTTGGCGAGGCGCTGGCGGGCGAGACCCCGCCATCCGTGGCGCTCGAGGCCATCCGCTACGACGCGCAAGCGCTCGGGGTATCAGGCTCCGGAAGGGTGGCCGCCGATCCCGAGACCCCAGGCGGTTTCCGCGGCGAATTCGATGCCGGCCTGCGCGATCTGGCCGGCTTGGAGGCGTTCGTCGGGGCGGCGGAGCGCGACGGCGCGGCATGGGCGCAAGGGCCGTTGGGCGCCGAATGCGTGGCCGCGCTGCGCGAGATCGGCGAGGCCGCACCCGAGGCCGAAGATGGCCGGCCGGTCCACCGCTACCACGTATCGGTAACCTCCGACGGCAACGCCGTCGCCAACGGCGTCCCCTGGGCTGCGCTGATCGAGCGCTGCACGGCCACTGGCGGTGGCGAAGGGTGGCATGAGCAGCGCGCCGCGGCGTTCGAGGCCCTCGACGCCGGCGACCCGGTTGCCGCCGAGGAGCGATTCAAGACCGCACTCGCCGCCGCCGAAGGCGTTGCGCCACCGAGCGCCTCGGCCCGCATCGACAGTCTTGTCGATCTCGGAATCTTCTACGCGGAGCGCGGACGCAGTAGCGAGGGCCTGCCACTATTGGAGCAAGCGGTGGCGCTTCGCGAGCGCGCGCTCGGCCCCGATCACCCCGACCTCGCCTTCAACCTGTGGTGGGTGGGGCGCACCAATGCCGACCTCGGGCGGGCGGACGCAGCCGAGGCGAACTACCTCCGCGCGCTGGCGATCGACGAGCAGGCGCTGGGTCGCGACAGCCTCGACGTGGCCTGGGATCTCGACGGCTTGGCCGTCCTTTACCGCGACCAAACCCGATACGCCGAGGCCGAGGCGGCATTCGAACGCCTGATGGCCATCGCCGAGGTGAAGCTGACCGAGGCGGACCACGATCTGGCCGGGTTCCTCGAGCACTACGCCGCGCTCAAGCGCGCCACCGGCCGCGGCGCCGAGGCCGCGGAAATGGAAGCCCGGGCCGCCGCCATCCGCGCCCCATAGGGCGCGCGGCGTTCACTTCCACACCTGGGCGGCGACGCGGCGGAAGTTGCCGCCAAGCACGCCGCGCAGGTCGTCTTCGGTCCAATCGCGGTCCAAGAGCGCCTCGGCGAGCTGGGGAAGCTGCTCGGGCGCGGCGAACTGCATGTTCGGCGTGTCGTAGCCCTGTCCCGCCGGCCAAATGTCGGGCTTGGAGCCCAAGAGGCTGCCGATCTCGGCTTCGCCGGCGGCGTAGTCGAGGCTGATGCCGACGTGGGCGGGCCCGGTGAGGTTGGCGAGGTACTCGACGTGGTCGCCGAGCGTCGCGGTACGGATATCGTTCTCGCCAAGAAAGATGCCGATGCCGTTGACGCCGATGACCCCGCCGGTTCTGGCACAGGCGAGGATCTGGTCGTCGCGGATATTGCGCTGGTGATCTTTCAGGGCGCGTGGGTTGGAGTGCGAGAAGATGACCGGCGCGCTAGAGATCTCCATCGCCTCCATCGTCGAGCGATAGGCAGTGTGCGAGCAATCGAGGACCATGCCGACGCGGTTCATCTCGGCCACCACCGCGCGGCCGAAGTCGGTCAAACCAACGTCGCTGTCGTGACAGCCGCCACCGGCAAGGTTGTTGCGGTTGTAGGCGAACAGCATCTGACGGACGCCGAGGTCATAGTAGAGGCCGACCAGATCGGTCATGCCATCGAGCGCGTTCATGCCCTCGATATCGAAGGCGACGGCGAGTTTGCCCACCGCCTTGGCGGCATCGACCTCGGCGACGGTGCCGGCCAGGGTGTAGGCCTCGCCGTGCGCCACGACCCAGGCGCGGAACGCGGCCAGCGCCTTGAAGGTTTCCTGCCAGCCCATGACGTCGTAGCCGACGTTGATCGAGAGGTAGTCGACGCCGGCGGCGCGCCAGCGCTCAAGCTGGCCGAGATCGGCGTTCGGCAAAGGCTCGAAGCCCGAGTGATCGTCCCACACCAGGGCCTCGCCGTAGAGCGCCGCCGCGGCCTCGGAAACTCCCCAGGGGTTGATGGCCGCTTCCCTCCTCGGCTGCTTGGACGCGCGCGGCTCAGCCCTTGGCCGGCGTACTGCCGAGCTCGCCCTTGCGCCAGGCGCGGATAAAGGTGCGGGCGTCCTCGCGGCCCAAAAGCACCTCCTCGACGAGCTTGTAGGGATTGGTCGTGCGGTCGAGGTCGAAGACCTGGTCGGGGCGGATGATCAGCGGATCGATGATGCCGCTGTCGAGACCGGCCTCGACACCCAGGACGAGGAACATCTCGTTGACCATCTTGCGGCTGGGAATGCCGAACGAGGCGTTGCTTATGCCGCCGGTGATGTGGATCTCGGCACCGAAGGTCCCCCGCAGCTCGGCGATCGCGTCCAGGCAATGCAACCCGAATTGCGGGTCGACGGCGATCGGGAACACCAGGGGATCGACGTAGATATCGCCGGGTGCGAATCCCTTGGCCAGCGCGGCCTCGATCATGCGCGAGGCGTTGGCCACCCGCTCGGCGGTGCCGTCGGGCATGCCCTTGTCGCCAGACGCGGTGACGACCACGCGTGCGTTGTGGGCAAGCGCCAGGTCGAGCGCATCGAGGCGCTCGAGCGAGGCCGAGTTCAACAACGGACGCGCCCGCGCCGGATCGCCCACCGCGAGTCCCGCCTTGATCACCTCGACGCTCGATGAATCCACCGACAGCGGCAGTTCGGTCATCCCCTGGATCGTGCGCACCAGCCAGGCCATCGCCGTCTTCTGGCCCTCGCGCTTGAAGGATATCTCGTCGACGTTGAGATCCAGGATCTCGGCACCGGCTCGTTCTTGGCCGGACACCAGGGCGCGGAGGTAGCGCATTCCCTCCTCGACCTGCGCACCGCCCTCGTCCATCGCCAAGTCCATGGCCACCTTGACGTGTTTGACCCGGCCTTCGTCATAATCCTGCGTCGCCTTGACGGCCTCGGGCACCGGCAGACGACGCGCTTCACCATCGGCGTCGGTGTAACTGACCGCCTCGGCACCTTCGTCGGCGACGAAGCGGGCGCCCTTGCGCATGATCACCCGCGAGGTGTGGATGTTCTCGCCGATGACGATGAAGTCACGGTCAAGGGCGCTCAACCTCATTGGCTTCCCCTAGCGCTTGCGGCGCTCACGCGGCGCGGCCGGGTTCGGGCCGGATGGTCGTCGGCATCGGCTTGAATTGGCAGCCGTCCACGAAAAGCTCGAAGAAATCGGGCGTGGTCTCGAGCTCGATATGCTCGATCGCCCGGACCCGTTGCTCGAGATCGCGGCGCTTGGTCAGCGAGAGCAACACCTCTCGCGCGCCTTGGAGTGCGGCATTGCCGACCTTGACGATGCGTTTGACCGGCACCGGCGCGAGCAGCCCGACGGAGACTGCGTTGTCGACGTCGACGTAGTTGGCGAAGCCGCCGGCGAGATAGAGTCGGGTCACGTCGCCCGGGTCGATCCCCAGCGCCCGCATGAGAATGATCTGTCCGCAGTAATTGGCCGCCTTAGCCTGACCGAGGTTGCTCGCATCTTCCTTTGAGAAGGTGATCCCGTGCTCGGGCACCAGGGTCAACTCGAACAGCTTGCGATCCTCGGCGAACACGCCCTTCTCGGTCATTCGTCCATGGCGACGGAGTTCGGCGAGAACGTCGATAAGGCCCGAGCCGCAGATGCCCACCGGTGCGACGCCACCGATGGTCTCGTAGGCGATGCCGGGCTCGCCGTTTTCGAGGCGGACCGATTCGATGGCCCCTTCGTAGGCCGCCATGCCGTACTTGACGAGCCCGCCCTCGAAGGCCGGCCCGGCCGGACACGACGCCGCGACCGTACGTCCGCGGTGGCCGATTACGACCTCGGTGTTGGTCCCCATATCGACCAGCATGACGGTGTCCTGGCCGCCGTCGGCCATGTCGAGTGCGACCAGATCGGCCGCCGTATCGGCGCCGACGTGGCAGGCGATCAGCGGCAGGCCGTAGATGCGGGCGGCGGGCGAGGCGCGCAGCCCCAGACGCCTGGCCCTTTCCCCGAGTGCGGTGTGCGAGCGCTTGCCGGCCAGGTATTCGTGCTCGACCGACGACTTGTATGGCTTCTGGCCGATCGACTGGACGTCGTGCTTGAAGAGGAGCTCGCGCATGGTGGTGTTGGCGGCGATGACGAGCTCGTAGATCTCGGCGCGCGGGAAGCCGAGCCGGCGCGAGACCGCCACGATCTCGCGGTTGAGGGCGGCGACGATGGCGCGCTGCAGCTCTCCCTGGTTGTCGCCGCTGTCGTAGGAGATGCGGTTCATCACGTCGGAGCCGCCAAAGCGCTGGGGGTTCTCGAAACTGCTGGTATGAACGCTGGCGCCGGTTTCGAGATCGACCAGGTCCATGACCACGGTGGTGGTCCCGAGATCGACGGCGAGGCCGTACAAGTGTCCGCGATAGCGATCGATGACCTCGCCCTCGTAAAGCACCTCGTCGCCGTGGCGGGTGACCGCGGGGTCGTGGGCGAGGGGTTTGTCGAGATCGCTCAAGGTCAGGATGCGTGGCCGGCGCCGTAGCTCGGCGAATTCGATATCGGCATCGTCGCGCTCGATCACCGCCTGGCAGGCGAGACGGTAGTTGCCGCGCAGGAACGATTCGGTTTCGTCGCGCGGGCTCAGCGATGCCAAGCCCTGGCGGACCTCGACCACGCATTCGTGACAGTGACCGGTGCGGCCGCACGAGGTGGGGATGGGCACCCCCAGCTCG
>CAYUNL010000003.1:28301-32891 GCA_964446055.1 uncultured Alphaproteobacteria bacterium
GGTGGCACGAGGTCGGCACCTCGACCGCCAGTTCGTCGGCGTAATCGAAGATGGTCTTGCCGAGGCCGAGGGCGCGGCGCTCGCCGCCATGCGAGATGGTGCTCAATCGCCCGTCTTGCGGCCGCGGCCGCGCCGCTCGGTCGCGGCGTCCTTGTTCTTTTCGATCCTCTCCTTGGCCCGGCGGTAGGTGTTGGGATTGGACTCCCAGGCCATCCGGTAGTCGAAGGCTCCGTCGTGGCCGCATTGGGCCGGCTCGCCGTCGGCCCGCGGCGGGCGTTGGCTTCGGCAGCTGAAGGCCGCGGTGCACTGGTCGAACCGGTTGCGGTAGGGACAGCGGTGGCGGGCGCTCTCCTCGGCGTTCGCCACCATGTCCGTGTAGATCCCGTCCAAGCGGTCGAGAAGCTTTCGGTAGGCCGCCTTGTCGATCTTTGCCATCGCCGGCTCGGCGCTCACGCCTTGGCTTCGGCCAGTTGCTTGGCCAGCGCGACGCAAGCGAGCGCGTCCTTGCCGTAACCGTCGGCGCCCATGTCGTCGGCGAACTCTTGGGTCACCGGCGCACCGCCGACCATCACCTGGACGTCGTCGCGCATATCGGCGTCGATCAGCGCTTCAATCGTGACCCCCATGTTGGGCATCGTCGTCGTCAGCAGCGCCGACATGCCAATGAGCGAGGCCTCATGCTCTTCGATCGCCGCGATGAACTCATCGGCCGAGGTGTCGACCCCGAGGTCGAAGACCTCGAAGCCCGAGCCCCGCAGCATCATAATGCACAGGTTCTTGCCGATGTCGTGAAGATCCCCCTTGACCGTGCCCATGATCACCCCGGCGATGGGTTTCACGCCCGAGGCCGACAGGATCGGCTCGATGTGGGACATGCCCGCCTTCATGGCGCGCGCGCAGGCCAAGACCTCGGGGACGAAGATGTAGGTCTCGCGGAACTTGATACCGACGATTCCCATCCCCGCGATCAAGCCGTCGTCCATGATTTCGAGGGCCTCGATGCCCTCGCCCAGCGCCTGTACGGTCAGGCGGTCGACGATTTCGTGCTCGCCCTCGATCAGCGCCGCCGAGATGTCCTGCATCAGGGGGCGGGCCCGAGCAAAGATCTCGATGTTGCGGGCGATCTCTTCGGGGCGCTCGAGATACTCCTCGATCTCCTCGCGGATGGCCGCGTTGGCGATATCGGAAAGCTCCGCCATGCTTTCGCGTCCTCGGTGTCTTAGGGTTGAATGATCAGTGCACGTGCTCGTGGCCGGCGTGCCAGTCACGAACCGCCTTGGGGATCTCGGTCAGATTCTCGATCGCGGTCTGCAACGGTATCGCGCACTCCGGCCCGACCAGCTGGACCCCGGCGTCGAGGTTGGCCACGACCTCGTCGCGAACCTCCGCGGGCCCTCTGGCAAACAGGGTCTCGGGATTGTTGATGTTCCCGACCAGCGATATCCGTTGCTTCACGACGTCCATCGATTCGCCGGGTTCGTTCTTGGAGTCGAAATGGAAGGCGGCCATACCGGTCTCGGCGATGAAGCCCATGCGGTCGATGGCACGACCGCAGATGTGAAGAATTAGCGGCAGCGGTATGCGCTCGACCATCTCGATGTGCAGGTCCTTGAGGAATCGCTCGTAGTATTCGCCGCTCACCAGGTCGCCGGTGGCGTGATCGGGCAGCGTCAGAGCGTCGGCGCCAGCCTCCATCTGGGCGATCCCGAACAAGACCGTCAGCTCCTTCATGCGGTCGAGGCAGAGCTTGGTCCGCCCCGGATCGTCGAGCGAGAGCAGGAGGAACGGCTCGACCCCGAAGCAGTGGTAGCCAAGCGTCCACGGCCCCATCGTCTTGCCGATGATCGCGGCCTCGTCGCCGTACTGCTTCTTGAGGATGCGGATGGCATCCAGCACGCACCGCGTATCGGGATGAGTCAGGAAATCATTGGGGACGCGGATGTCGTCGGCGTCCGTCCAGATCGGCTCGCCCATGCGCACCGTGGGCCAGTTGTCCTTCTGCTCCCACTGGATCTTGCACCCCAGCGCCGAGGATTCTTGGATGATCGAGAACACCGGCATGATCGAATCGAAGCCGAGCTCGGTATAGCCGGTGGCCGCGAGCCGCGCCATCAACTCAGGATCGCGGTTGGCTTCGGGGAAATGCGCGTCCACGAGGTCCATCAATTCGACGGTGGCGACCGAGGTCGGGTTACAGACCGCGGTGCGGTCCACCGGCTCGCGCCGAAGCGCCCGCAGGACGCGCTCCCGGCTCGTCATGCTGCCGATGGTCTCGGTGCTCGTAGCCATCTTCTCTCCCCTGCCGCCGGCTCAGGTTTCCTGTGCGCTGGGCGCGACGAGGACGCCCCGGGCCGCCGCCGTCTCTTGCTCGCGCAGCGCCGCCCGGGCGTTGAGCGCGCGCACCAACAACAGCCCCACCAGGTCATCGTGCCCGTGCCCGCATTCGAAGGCGACACGAGTGTGGTTATCGCTCAGGCCCTTCATTTCGGCAAGCTTGATCAGTCCGCCGCCAATCGTGGTTATCCGGCGCTCGGTGACCTCGTCGCGGGCTTCGGCGCCGAGCCGGTATTCGCCGCCGCCGAGGTTGGTGAGGGTGATCATGTTTCCGCACTTTTTGTCGTGGATCGAAAGCGGCCGCGCCTCGAGCGCGGCGCCGGGCGGGAGCTTGCAGGCCTCGAGGAACACCCGTTTGCAGGCCTTGCGGTGCTCGGCATCGCAGGGGAAGCGAACCGCATCGGGCTCGGCCGTGGTCTCCATGCCGCCCAGCGTTCGCATTGCCTGGGCCACGAACCCGGTGCGCTCGGCGGCGGCGTCGCGGCCGGCGTAAGTATGCACCACGAACTCGAACCCACCCTCGGGCGAGGGCCGACGGTAGAGGCCGATCGAGATGTCATGGAAGTGCGGATCCATGGACACGAGCTCGATGCGGGCGCCAAGGTCAGGGATATGCGCCATGAATTCAGCATTCCAGATCGTTCCAGCGAACGCAACGGGTCCTCGCCCGACGGTGTGATAACCTCAGCCCAGGGGTAGGAGGCGGGCGCCATGAAAGCGATCTTTCACTACGATGCCGGGTCCGCGCTCCTCGGCAAGATCGAGGCCCGGTCCCGCGGGGGCTTGTCCATCGAGCCCTGCCCGGAGGCCGACAAGGACCGGTTCTCGGAGCTCATGAAGACCGCCGAGGTGCTGCTCCACGTCCTCAAGCCGGTGACCGCCGAGGTCATCGCGGGCGCGCCGCACCTGCGCTTCATCCAGAAGATCGGCATCGGCGTCAACACCATCGATCTCGACGCAGCCAAGGCGCGCGGGATCGCGGTCTCGAACATGCCCGGCACCAACAGCCAGGCGGTCGCCGAAATGACCCTGATGCTGATGCTGACCAGTCTGCGGGCCGCCCGCACTTTCGATAGCGCGTGCCGGCGCGGCGAGGGTTGGTCGCTGGGCCCCGGAATCCAGGATCGCCTGGGCGAGATCTGCGGGCGCACCGTCGGACTGGTGGGCTTCGGCGCCGTACCGGCCGCGCTCGCCCCGACGCTGGCCGCCATGGGCGCGCAGCTGTTGTACAACGACCTCATCCGCCCCGACGATGCCATCGCCGAGTGGCGCGATCTAGAATCGCTGTTGGCTGAATCCGACATTGTCTCGCTTCACGTACCCTTGACCGAGGCGACCGAGAACCTGATCGACGCAACTGCGATCGAGCGCATGAAACCGGGCGCGATCCTTATCAACGCCGCTCGCGGCGGCCTGGTGGAACAGGCGGCGCTGGTCGAGGCGCTGCGCTCGGGCAAGCTCTCGGCCGCCGGGATCGACACCTTCGCGAGCGAGCCGATCGAGCCCGACAACCCCTTGTTGGCGCTCGACAACGTGGTCCTGAGCCCGCACGTCGCCTGGCTCACCCAGGAGACACTCGAGCGTAGCCTTGAGGTGGCGATCGAAAACTGCAGGCGATTGGAGGCCGGCGAAGCGCTCTTGCACCGCGTCGTCTGAGGGCGCCTGTGCTAGGTTCGAGGCACCGCCTCGACAAGGAGAAAGGCCCATGCCACCCGTCACCCTAGGCGCGTCCCTGAAGGTCAAGAAACGGCATCTCGCCGCGTTCACCAAGCAGTTCAAGAAGCACGCGGCCAACTGCGTGAAGAACGAGCCCGGATGCCTGGCCTTCGAGGTCAGCGCCGACAAGAAGGACCCGACCAAGGTCTTCCTCTACGAGGTCTACGCCGACCAGGCGGCACTCGATTCCCACGCCGCATCCAAGCACCTAGCCAAGCACCTCGATATCGTCGGGCCGTGGCTTGAGGGCCGGACGCGCCTGCTCGGGCCCTTTACGCGGGTTACGGCACCCAACAAGTAGCGGTTTCCTTGTTCTAGGAGCCCGGACGAGGACGAGCGCCCCGCGCCTCAGGTCGGCTGGAAGTCCAGCGCCACGTCCAGGGCCGGCGCGCTGTGCGTGACCCACCCCACCGAGATCAGGTCGACGCCGGTTGCGGCGACTTCGGCCGCATTCGCCAGCGTGATCGACCCGGAAGCCTCAACCACCGCCCGCCCGCTCGCGATCGCCACCCCCTCGGCCATCTCCGCGATCGTCATGTT
>CAYUNL010000003.1:32901-45617 GCA_964446055.1 uncultured Alphaproteobacteria bacterium
AGGACGGCGTCGACGCCGGCGCCAAGCGCCTCGTCGAGCTCCCCCAGGCTCGCCACCTCGACCTCGATCTTGACGAGATGGCCGATGCCCTTTCGTGCCCGCTCGACGGCCGTCGCAACGCCACCCGCAATGGCGAGATGGTTATCCTTGATGAGGACGGCATCGTCGAGGCCGAAGCGGTGGTTCGATCCGCCTCCGGCGCGCACCGCATACTTCTCGAGCGTCCTGAGACCCGGCGTCGTCTTGCGCGTACAAACGATCTTCGCCGGATGATCGGCGACCGCTTCCACGAAATCGCGGGTCGCGGTGGCGATCCCGGAAAGATGGCCGAGAAAGTTGAGCGCGGTCCGCTCCGCGGTGAGGATCGGCCGGGCCGGTCCCTCGATCACGCTCAGCACCTCGCCGCCCGCGGCATCATGGCCGTCCTTGGCGGAGAGCTCGATGTCGGTGGCCGCATCGAGTATACGGAAGACGGAGGCGGCGATCGGAAGACCGGCGATACGGCCCGCGGCACGGGCCACCAGCGACGCCCGCACCCGTGCGCTCGCCGGGACGACGAGGTTCGTCGTCAGATCGCCGGCGCGACCCAGGTCCTCCTCGATCGCGCGACGCGCGATCGGTTCGTACAGGACGGGGTCGAGGGGTGTGGGCCCCGTCACCGGCCTCAGCCGCGGTCGCGCCGACCGAACTCCATCATGCGCTCCACCGCGCGCCGGGCCGCGGCGGCGACCCCGGGGTCGATCGTGACCGGGTGCTCGAGCGTTTGCAGCGAGGCGAGGATCTTCGGCAGTGTGATGCGCTTCATGTGCGGGCACAGATTGCATGGCCGCACGAACTCGATCTCGGGGTACTCGACGGCGACGTTGTCACTCATCGAGCACTCGGTGATCAGGACCACCCGCGCCGGCCTCTCGGCCCCGACGTAGTTGATCATTCCCGACGTCGAGCCCACGAAATCGGCCTCCTCCAGCACGTCCGGCGGGCATTCCGGGTGGGCGAGAATGGTGAGTCCATCGTGGCCTGCGCGGAAATCGCGCAGCTCCTTCGCGGTAAACCGCTCGTGGACCTCACAGCGCCCCTTCCAGGCAATGATCTCGACCTCCGTCTGATCGGCGACGTAACGGGCCAGATACTCGTCGGGCAGGAAGACGACGCGGTCGACGCCCAGTGATTCCACCACCTCGACGGCGTTGGCCGAAGTGCAGCAGATGTCCGATTCCGCCTTCACCTCGGCCGAGGTGTTGACGTAGCTGACCACCGGCGCCCCGGGGTAGCGCTCGCGCAGCAAACGCACGTCGGCCCCCGTGATCGACGCCGCCAGCGAGCACCCCGCTTCGAGGTCCGGAATCAGAACCGTCTTGCCCGGGCTCAGGAGCTTGGACGTTTCGGCCATGAAATGGACCCCGCACTGGACGATGATATCGGCTTTGCTGGTCGTCGCCTGACGGGCCAGGCCGAGCGAATCGCCGACGAAATCGGCGACACAGTGGAAGATCTCCGGGGTCTGGTAGTTATGGGCGAGGATCACCGCATCCCGCCGCCGCTTGAGCTCGTTGATCGCCGCAACGTACGGCGCGTGAACTGGCCATTCGATCTCGGGGATGACCCGGGCCACCCGGTCGTAGTGGCGCGCCGTCTCTCGCGCCACCGCCGCCGTGTAGGGCAAATCGAAATGCGGTTCCGTCGCGCTTGCCGACTCGCTCATAGCACCTATTATACTCATCATGAGTATATCTAAGCCTGCTTATGCTATGTTCAAGCATAAGGGTCGTCAACCTTTTTTGCGCTGGCGGCGCCGGCGGCAAACGGCCTGAGCGTCTAGGTGGCGGAGCGCAGTTCGGGCAGGCCAACACCCGGTGCCGGGCGTTCCAAGACGACCTCCGTGCGAAAGCGAAAGCGTGCGGCGGGGCGGCCACCCGTTCGCACCTCGCGGTCACCGGTACGTTCGACCAAGCGGCCCTTTTCGATCAAGCGCCGGAAGTTTTGCTTGTGCAGCGGCACGCCGGCGAGGGCCTCGACCACGCGCTGGAGCTCCAAGAGCGTGAAGCTGTGGGGCAAGAGCTCGAAAACCACGGGTCGATACCTGATCTTTCCCCTTAGGCGCCCCATGGCGGTAGCCAGGATGCGCCGATGATCCAGCGTCATCGAGATACCGAGCGCGTGCTCCGACGCCGGCTCGCGTCCGCGCGTGCCGCGTCCGGGCCGCCGCGAGTTGGCGGGAGCAGGCCCACGATCGCGGATCGCCTCGGCGACCAAGCCGGCTTCGTAGATCAGCTCGTAGCGCTCCAGCACGCGCTCACCATCCCAGCTCGCCTCGCCGGGCCGAAACGCGAGCGTGACGCGCTCCTCCCGAAGCCTGCGTTCGCTGGCTCGCGCCCGCGCCCGCGCCCAGTCGAGGAGCCTTGGCGTGATCACCTTGTCGATGACCGGCGGCCGCCCGGCGCGCCAGTCTTCCCAGGGGAAGAAACCGTACCAGTCGCGCCAAGTCGCGCCGCCCGCATCCGCCCCCTCGGTCGCCCTCACCAGCGCGAGGTAGCCGACCGAGACGTTCCGCGGCCCGCCGGCCTTCTCGGCGGAATCGCGATAACGGTCGCCGAAGGTGTAGAGCTGCTCGACATAGCCCAACGAAAGCCGCGTCTGCTCTTGTACCCAGCGGCGCATGCCGACTTCGAGCGTGCGGTGCTCGCCGGGGTCGAACGGCCCGAAGGGCAGCGCGTCGGTAAGGCCGGACGACGGGACGGCGCCGGTTGCTTGCTGGTTGATCGCCGTACCGGCGCGCTTGACGCTGAGGACGCGGGGGGATCCCGCCGTCACCGCGGCGACCACGGCGTTCAAGCCGATGCCGATCCCCTGGCGGTCTCGCGCCTCCCGCCTCGGCAACGTCTCAGGTCGTTGCATCGATCCGCTTCAGATCTCGCCGCGGCCCATCGCCTGGGCGATGCGCTCGGCCTGGCGGATCGCCAGGGCGACGATGGTCAACGTCGGGTTGCCGACGAAGGACGAGGCAAACTGGCTACCGTCGGAGACGTAGAGGTTGGCGATGTCGTGGGCCCGGCCCCAGCGGTTGACGACGCCGCTATCGCCGGACTCGCTCATCCGGCAGGTGCCGAGGTTGTGCGAGGCGGGAACCGGCGGGGTTTCGACCGTGCGCCACGCGCCCGCCGCGGCAAGCAGGTCGGCGGCCTTGCGCAGCCCATAGTTGACCATCGCCAGGTCGTTCGGGTGCTCATCGATATTCACCACCGGGACCGGTAGGCCGAAGCGATCGCGTTCGGTCGCATGCAGGGTGACGCCGTTCTTGGCCATCGGCAGATCCTCGCCGGCGATCCAGATTCCCGCGGTGCGCTCGTAGTGCTCCAGCGTCGCCGCGTAGGCGCGGCCCCAGCCGCGCGGATCGAGCGCCGCCGCGTAGTTGCCCAGGCCCACTCCGCAGGTCGTCATGAGGAAGCCCGCGGCGAATCCGCGGGCCGGATCGTGGTGCGATTCATCGCGCACGATGCCCGCTGCGGCGACCCCGCGGTGCATGTGGACCGGCCTCTCGAACAGCCCGTAGACGTAGCCCTGGGCATTGCGGACATAGTTCTTGCCGACTTGGCCGGAGCTATTGGCAAGCCCGTCGGGAAACGCGCTGGTGTGCGAGTTCAAGAGGAGTCTTGGGGTCTCGATGGAGTTGCCGGCCACGCACACCGCGCGCGCTTTCTGCAGGTGCTGGACGCCTTGGTCGTCGGCATAGAGGACGCCGGAGACCTTGCCCGACGCGTCGAGAAGGATCTGTAGCACCATCGAGCTTGGACGCACCTCGCATCGGCCGGTGGCTTCGGCCTTGGGAATCTCGGTGTAAAGGGTCGACCACTTGGCGCCAGAGGCGCACCCCTGCATGCAAAAGCCGATCTGGTCGCAGGCGTTGCGTCCGTCGTAGGGAGCCGAGTTGATCGCCATGTGGCTGACGTCATAATCGCGATAGCCGAGCCGCTTGGCGCCCAGCGCAAATACCCTGTAGTTGTTGTTGCCCGGTAGCGCGGGCCGACCGCCGCGGCCCGAGACCCCCATCTTGTCCTCGGCCCGCTCGTAGAAGGGCGCCATCTCGTCGAGGTCGATGGGCCAGTCGATCAGGCTGGCGCCGGCGATGGCGCCGTAGGTGGTGCGGGGGCGGAACTCGTGGTCGCGGAGGCGAAGCGACTGGCCCGCCCAGTGCACGGTCGAGCCGCCGACCGCCTTGCACACCCACGTCGGAAATGTGGGGTTCTCGCGCGCGACCTGGCTTTCGCCGGTGACGATGCGCTCATCCTTCCAGGTGAACATGTCATAGGCGGCGAGCTCGTCGTTCCGAAAATCGCTGATTTTGAAGCGTGCGCCGGCCTCGAGCACGACCACGTCGACGCCCTTCTGCGCGAGCTCGTTGGCGAGCGTACCGCCGCCGGCGCCCGAGCCGACGATGACCACGACGCGCTCGTCGTCAAGGTCGAAGGTCGCTGCCGAAAGGTCGTCGTCATGGGTCGGGGGCGACATGGAAGGTGAATCTACCCGCGTCCGGCGGGTTTGGCACCACCCCCGCTTAACAGCCGATTAAGCGAGTCGGTCTATCGTGGCCGATACAAGGCGGCGGCCTTGATGCGAGGAGGATTCTCGGTGTTGGCGCAATCCGAACCGGCGGTGGAGGTTTCCCCCCGCGACGGGAGGTCCGTGCCCCTGGGCGCGCGCCTGCGCGCGTGGTGGGATGGGGCCGAGCCCGCGACGATTCAGGAACGGCCGGCGCGGCTTGGCATCCCCGCCAGCGTGCGTTTTCGAGCCTGGTGGGAGGGATACAACGCCGAGGAATACCACCACAACCTCAAGCGCCAACAGCGCGCGCCCGTGTTCGACGAGGCGGATGCCGAGCCGAGCCGCCGCACCACCGTGTACGAGCCACCGAAGCCGCACACGCCGATGCGCCTGAAATCGGCGCAACTGGTATGGGGAAGCGGATTCCTGACGCCGGGCGGGGGCGAGTTCGTGCTCGAGCTGTTGGCGCTGGTGGGGATAACCCCGGCGATGAGTGTCCTTGAGGTCGGCGCCGGCATCGGCGGCGCCGCGCGTACGCTGGTCGACCGATACGGAATCTGGATCACCGGCCACGAGGACTCCGACGATTGCGTGCGCGTCGGCAACGAGTTGACCAAGATGGCGGGTCTGGCCAACCGCGTGCGGCTGACCCGCTACGATCCCGCATCCATCGAACTCGGCGCCGGAACCTGGGACTGCATCGTGAGCCGCGACACCCTGTACCGGATCGAAGACAAAGAGCGCTTGATCGACGAGCTTCGCAAGGGCCTCAAGCTCAATGGCCAGATCGTGCTCACCGATTATGTGTTGGCGCGGCCGGGACTCGAAAGCGACGCGGTGCGCGCCTGGCTCGACGTCGAAGAGGGCACGGCGCAACCCTGGAGCGTCGAGGACTACGACGCCTGTTTCGAGAAGTACAAGATCGTGAGCAGCGTGACGCCGCTCGACCTCACCGAAACCTACTGCGATCTCGTCACGAGCGGATGGTGGAGCTTCCAAAAGCGCGTGAACGAGATCAAGATGGGCGACGGCGAGCAGCGCACCGAGCTTCTGCACGCGCTCGCCGCCGACGCCGAGCTATGGGCCAAACGACTGGCGGCGCTGAAATCCGGCGACGTCAAGATCTGCCGGCTCTATGCGCAAAAAAAGAACATCGGCGGCTGGTAGCCGTTCGCCCCTGAGCCGCCTTCACAGCGGCCAGACCCAGAGGATCATGGGGACGGAGACGACGACGATGAGGACCTCGAGCGGCAAGCCAAGGCGCCAGTAGTCGCCGAAACGGTAGCCGCCGGGGCCCATAATCAAGGTGTTGTTCTGGTGCCCGATGGGTGTGAGGAAGGCAGAACTCGCGCCCACCGCCACCGCCATGAGGAAGGGATCGGGGCTGACGCCCAGCGCCTGGGCGATACCGAGCGCGATCGGCGCGGCGATGACCGCGGTGGCGGCGTTGTTGAGAACGTCCGAGAGCGTCATCGTCACCACCAGCAGCAGCGCCAGAACCAGCGCCGGCGCCACCCCGGCGGCGAGGTCCAGGATCAACGCCGCAATGAGTTCCGTGGTTCCGGTGGTTTCGAGCGCGCCGCCAACCGGAATCATCGCCCCCAGCAACACGATCACCGGCCAGTCGACGGCGTCGTAGAGCTCGCGCACCGAAACCACATTGAGCAGCACCACCGCCAGAACCGCGACCGCAAAGGCGATCGGGAGCGGCACCACACCCACCGCGGCGGCAAGCACGGCGGCGGCGAAGACAGCCGCAGTGAGGCCGGCCTGGTGCCGCTTGCCGACCTTCAGGCCGCGCTCGGCCAGCGGCAAGCAGCCGAGCGCCGCCACGTCCTCGGCCACGGTCGCGGGGTCGCCCTGCACCCACAGCACATCGCCGGCGCGGAAGCGCAAGGCACGCAGCCGCTCGCGCAGGGGCCGCCCCTGGCGCGAGACCGCGAGCACGTTGAGGCGATAGCGCGAGCGCAGCCGGACCTGGGTCGCGGTGCGGCCATCGAGCCGCGAGCGCGGCGGCACCACGGCCTCGATCAGCGCCACGTCGTCCGAGCGCAATAGCCTGGACTTCGCGCCCCCGGCCTCGGCCAGTTCCAGCCCGTGGGCATGCACGAACTTGTCGATGTCCTTGGGCCCCGCCTCGACCACCAACAAATCGCCGGCGCGCAGCGGCTCGGTGCGCAGGGTGGCAACCATGCGGCGTTTCTTGCGGATGAGGGCGACCACGGTGGTCGCGTGGTCGCCTTCTTTCTCGACCTGACGCGCCGTTTTTCCGATCGCCTCCGAGCCCTCGGGCACCGTGACCTCGGCAACGTAGTCGTCGATCTGAAATAGGTCCTCGGGCGAGACCGCGGCCCGGCGTTCGCGGGGAATCAGGCGCCAGCCCACGAGCGCGATAAAGGCGACCCCGGTCAGCGCGACCACCGCGCCCACCGGCGCGTAATCGAACATCGCGAACGGTGCGCCCACGCTTTCACCGCGGTAGCTGGCGACGATAATGTTGGGCGGGGTGCCGATCAAGGTGACCATGCCGCCAAGGATCGAGGCGAAGGAGAGCGGCATCAGCAGCGTTGCCGGCGAGAGCTTGGCCTTGGCCGCGGCCTGCACCGCCGCCGGCATCAGCAGGGCGAGCGCGCCGACGTTGTTCATGAGCGCCGAAACCGGCGCCGCCACCATGCCGAACCCGGCCACCTGGAGCGAGGGTCGATCGCTTGCCGGAGTCATCACCCGTACCAGCGCGTCGACCGCGCCGGCGTTCGAGAGCGCCCGCGAGAGGACGAGGACGAAGGCGACCGTCACGGTCGCGGGGTGGGCGAAGCCGAGGAAGGCGCCGTCCGCCGGCACCACGCCCACCAGCACCGCCGCCGCCAGCGCGACAAAGGCGACCACGTCGTGGCGCAGCGGCGCGAACGCGAACAGGGCCAGCACTCCGAGGATAATGGCGATGACCGCGGTCTGCTCGAACGTCATTCGCGCACCATCTTCATCCGCCGCGGCCCCGGGGCCGACCCTCGAGGGGCCAGCATACACCGCGCGCACCCTCGCGAGCGGTGCGGGTGGAGCCGCGGCCAACGGCGGTCACCGTCCCGTGATTCGCGCCGACCCCCGCGAGCGCACTATGGTTTGGCTATGGCCACGCCGCGTTCGTTGCTCGACGATTTGACCTCCCGCGCCGAAACCGGGGCGTGGGATCCCCTGCGCGACATCGATTGGTCGGGCGGACCGGTCCGCCCACGGTTCATGCCCTCGCCGCTCTACCGGGCGCTGATCAGCCAGCTTTATCACGGCGAGCGGGCGACCCTGGCGATGTGCGAGCGGCTGGGCCGAGAGATCTCGGACCCGAGCGCGCGAAGCTTCTTGGCGACCCAGGCGGCCGACGAGACCCGGCATGCCCAGGCGTACGCCCTTTACCTCGATCGCATCGGTGGTATCGGCCGCCCCGATAGGGTGATGCAACGGACCTTCGAGGCAGTGCTCGGGTGGGAGGGGCCGTGGCAGGGATTGGTGGTGGCAGGCCACGTGCTGCTCGAATCCGAAGCGGTGCGCCTGTTGCAGCGCTCGCCGTACATGTTCTCGTGCCCGTTGCTGCGCCGCATCAACCGCCGTGTGGTACGCGACGAGGCCCGACACCTTGCATTTGGCCGAGTTTATCTGAGGCAGCGGCTGGGTGAGCTTTCGCCCTCGGAGCGCCAGCGTATCCAGCGCTGGGTACGCGGCCTGTGGCATGACGCAGTGTACGTGCGGCGCGGCCCGCTAACGCTCTTGTCGCGGGTCAACCGCGGCGCGTTAGAGCGCGTGTGGCGCCACCACGAAGACGAGCTCCGCGGTATCGGACTGATTGCCTTCGCCTAGATCGAGTACGGGCGCAATGATCTCGATCATCATCCCGACGCTCAACGAGGCCGAGCTGCTTCCCGCTCTGTTGGCCGACCTCGCACGCGAGGCGGCGGCGGCCGAGGTGATCGTGGTCGATGGCGGAAGCATCGATGACACCGCGGAGATCGCACGGCGCGCCGGGGCACGGCTGTTGCGGACCGCTGCCGGGCGTGGCCGACAGCTTGCGGCCGGCGCCCAGGCGTCTCAGGGCGAGGTGCTCTTGTTCCTGCACGCGGATTCGCGTTTTCCCGCCGGCGGCCTGCGGCGCATCTCCGGCTCGCTGGCCGCCACACCGCAGGCGCCGGGAGGGAATTTCCGCCTCGTCTTCGACGGCGGCGAAGGCTTTGGCCGCTGGCTCACCGGCTTCTACGCGTGGATCCGCCGCCGCGGGTTCTACTACGGAGATTCGGGGATCTTCGTGCGTCGCGCCGTCTACGAATCGCTCGGCGGAATCCAGCCCGTTGCACTCATGGAAGACTACAGCCTGGTCCGCCGCCTCGAACGCAGCGGCCCGACCGTGTGCATCGAGGATCCCCCACTGGTCACCTCGGCGCGCCGGTTCCGGGGCCGCCACCCGGTAGCGATCGTCGCCGGCTGGCTCTGGATTCATCTACTCTACTACCTCGGGATCGTGCCCGAACGACTGGCCCGCCGCTACTACCGCAGCGGCGGGCATCGGGCCTCGTGGGGGCCACGGTAGGAGATGGCGGTAGAGGCCAGCCTCGAGAGCGAACGCCTGCCCGTGGTCCGCGAGGGCATCGTCTGCTACGCGCCCGAGCAAGCCGATGGCGGATTCGATCACGCCGCCGCCGCCGCGATGGCCGCGGCCGAGGCAACCCACTTCTGGCTCTGCCATCGCTCGCGGCTCATCGCCTGGGCGCTCGAGCGCCACGCACCCGGCGCCCGGCGCGGGCTTGACCTGGGGTGCGGCGCCGGTTCGATGATTCGGAGCCTACGGCGGGCGCGGCCCGGGCTCGTGCTCGACGGGGCCGATCTGTCGCTCGCGGCGCTTCGGTTGGCGGCAACGAATCTTCCCGGGGTTCGCTTGATGCAAATGGACGCGGCCGATGCGCCCTTCGTCGCGGCCTACGACGTGGTGGGCCTGTTCGACGTGCTCGAGCACATCGACGACGATGCCGCCGCGCTCGCCAGCGCGTGGCGGATGTTGGCACCCGGTGGGCGCCTGATTCTCACCGTGCCGCGGCACCCGTTCCTGTGGAGCCACCTCGATGGGCTGGTTCACCATCGGCGGCGTTACCGCGCCGGCGATCTCGTGGCCAAGGTGCGCGCCGCCGGATTCGAGGTGCGGGCGGTCGTCGGCTACGGCGCGCTGTTGCTGCCGCTGGCCTATCTCGCGCGCTTCGCCTACCGCAACGTCCGCGGCCTCGAGCAGGTGCTGCGCCTCCACCCACTTCTCAACGCGGTTTTCGACGGCGTCGAACGTGTCGAGCGCGCCTTTATCCGCGCCGGCGTTCGCTTCCCCTTCGGCGACAGCGTAATGCTCGTCGCCGCCAAGCCCGGCAGCGCGTAGCCCAGCATCTATTTTTCGATCAAATTGAAGAGCCTTTTGCTGCCGGCGCCGGCGAGGCTACGAATCACATGGCCCGCTTCGGGCACGATCAGGTACTGAACGTCGGCGCCCAGGCGCGCCAGTTCGACCGCCGCAGCCTCCATACGATCAATCCATGGCGTATCGCGCGCGCCTACCAGCATGGTGATATGGATGCCGACCAGTCGGCCGAGCCGCGCCATGTCCGCCTCGGCCGGCGGAAATCCGGGCAGCACCGTCAAGGTGTGGACGAGTTCCGGCCGGTCGATGGCGGCGCGGAACGCGCTAAGCCCGCCGTTGCTGATCCCCGTGAGATGAAACTTGCCGCCCGCGACGTCGTAGACCTCGCCCAGGCGGTCGAGAAACTCGGTCAGGTACTCGGCCCCGTCTTGGAAGAACAGCCGTCCCCCGGGCGCCGCCGGGCTCACCACGACGTAGCCGCGGCGCGGACCCTCGTCCTGCCAGAAACCGAGCCCGGCCTCGACCATCGCACGGTCCTGCCCGCCGGGTGGCAGCGCGACCATCACCGGGTAGCTGCGCGCCGCATCGAATCCCTCGGGCAAGACCACGGCATACTCGATGCGCGTGCCGTCCGCGGCGACGACGGTGCGATATTCGGCGGCCAGCACCGGGGACGCAGCGGCGGCGATCGCCACCACCGCGGCCAGCATCACGGCAAGCGGGGTCGACCGGTTGGCCATCGTGCTTCGCAACTGCGGCGGTACGCCTACTGCCCGACCTCGATCTCCATGCTCAGGATGTAGGAGCTCAAGGACTTGCCATGACCATCGACGGCGAGCGAGCGAGTGACACCGCCGCCGAGCGCTTGGTCGAGCACGAAGTTCAGCGCGCCGATGGTCGGGAGCTTGTACCTTTGGACCTCGCCGTGGGCGATGCCCTTGAAGTAGTCCTTGACCCGTTCCGCCGTTACCTCCTCGCACACCAGCGCGTAGTCCTTGGGGTCGTAGACGATGAGCGCGATGTTGGCGATGTCGCCCTTGTCGCCGGCGCGCGAATGACAAATCGTGCGAAGCTGAATTTTGGCCATCTTAGGACGTCCCCATGGACACCGAGGTGCTGACGCGGTCGCGATCGACGAAGGTGTGGTAGTAGCCCACGACCTCCTTGAGCTCATATTGGCGCTGCCGGGCGGTCACCGCGGCAGGGCCGTTGTTCGACATGGCGGTGGTCGATTCCCGGGCGATGGTTACGGCGTCGGCCTGGCTCTTCACGATCGCCGCCGTGCGCAGGCCGACCTCCCAGGGCTCGATGTCGGGGACCCCAGGGGCCGAGCCGAAGAGGCCGTTCACGCCCAAGAGGTAGATCTCGAGCTTGTCGGGCTTCAGCCCCAGATAGTCGATGCGCTTGCGTATCGATTCCGCGGCCAGTTTGGCCCGCCCCAGCGCGCCAGGGCCACCGTAGTAGACGGTGCCGCCGCCGAAATAGCCCTCGCGGACGCCAAGCGAGACCTTAAGCCGCTCGGGCTGGGGCTTGCCCCGCACGCCGGAGACCGAGACCCGGTCGGGACCGACCTGGCCGATGGCAATCCGCCCGAAATCGCTGATCACGTCGGCTTCGATGTAGTTGTTCGGGTCGTGGACCTCGTAGAGGAGCTGTTCCTTGACGGTGGCCTCGCTGACCAGGCCTCCGGTTCCCTCAACCTTGGTGATGACCGTGTCCCCATTGGCGGAAACCTCGGCGATGGGGAAACCGACCCGGTGAAGGTCGGGGACGATCTTGTAAGGGGGATCGGCAAAGAATCCGCCAGTGACTTGGGCCGCGCACTCCAAGAGGTGACCCATGACGATCCCGCTCGCCCGGCGGTCCCAATCGTCGCCGGCCCAGCCGAACTCATGAATCAACGGAGCGAGGAATAGCGAGGCATCGCCGACCCGCCCAGTGACCACGGCCGAGGCACCCTCGGCGAGCGCATCGACGATCGAATCGCAGGGGACGTAGGCGTGGGCGGACACCAAGTCGTCGCCGAAATCATTGACATCCTGGTCGGTCTCGACGGTGCGCATCTTCAACTCGCGCGCCAGGTCGAGCACGTCGTCGCCGAGCACCGCCGCGATCTTGACGCCGCCGTGCCCGGCCCGCCCGGCGATGCCGAGCATCATGTCGCGCGCCGCTTCGGGGTTGCGGCCCCCGAGATTGGCGACGATGCGCACGCCGTTCTTGAGCGCCGCCGGCAGAACCTCCGACATCTTGGCCTCGGCGAACACGTCGTAGCCCAGCGTCGAGGGGTCATGGCGCATGGCGATGGCGATCGAGGAGAGCTCGACCTCGGAGAGCGAATCGAAGCACAGGTAGTCGAGCTCGCCCTTCTCGGCCAACTCGACCGCGGCGTCGATGCGCTCCTCGGCGCCGGCCGCGCCGCCGCCGAGGCGTACTACTGATTTTGCCACTTAGACCTTCTCCCTGGGCGAGACTTTGGCGCGGCGAGTGGTGGAGAAGGCAGTCATCAGCGAACTCGTCTCCACCTGGGATTCCCTGATACTCAGGGAAAATACAGGGAATACATGCGAAGTATGGGTTTCTGTGACGGCCCAATCGCTTCAAGAATAGCGGATTCTCTGCCGTTTGGCACGCTGCCATCGAACCGATCGCCTCCAGGAACAGGGAAAAAACAGGGAAACGGCTGATTGCGGGTTGAAGCAGAAGCGCAGGTTCAAATCGGGGGCACGCTACCAGCGTTACTTGCACCTCGCTCGCGGATGGGCCCCGCGCATCGCAGGTTAGTTTCGGGGGC
>CAYUNL010000004.1:0-10331 GCA_964446055.1 uncultured Alphaproteobacteria bacterium
CGCCGATATTTACGGCGTCGAGGGCTTTGCGGCTCTGGCGCTCGGTCCCCGACTCTCGGTGCGGGCGGACTACACCTACACCCGGTCCGAGGATGGGACCGGCGGCGATCTATTGCGTCGGCCGAAGCACAAGTTGAGCCTCGACGCCGACTGGCGCCCGCGCGAAGCGCTGGTGTTCACGGCGGGCGCCGTCTTCATCGGTGGGCGCACCGACATCGACGCGGTGACCTTCGCCCGCACGAAGACACCGAGCTATCAGGTCGCGCGGCTCGGCGCCTCACTCGGGTTGAGCGAGGCCTGGACCTTGTTCGGGCGTGTCGACAACGTACTCGACAAGGATTACGAGACCGCGGACGGTTTCCGGGGACTGGGGCGCTCGGTGCTGGCCGGGCTTCGCTGGCGAATGTGACGGCATGTCGCGCGCCTTTCTCGCGGCCGCGATTGCGCTGCTGGCGGTGATGCCGCCGGCGGCGGCGAAACCGCAGCGCATCGTCTCTCTCAACCTGTGCGCGGACCAACTTGTCTTGCAACTGGCCGAGCCCGAGAACATCGCCTCGGTCACTCACCACGCCGCCGATCCCGAGCTCTCGTATATGGCGGACGCCGCTGCGGGGATCACTCCCAACCGCGGCCGCGCCGAAGAGGTGGTGGCGCTCGATGCCGACCTCGTCTTCACCGCGGCGCCCTCGGCGAAGCCCACGGTATTCATGCTGCGTCAACTTGGCATTGAGGTGGTCGAATTGGCGCTTGCCGAGAGCATCGAGGGAGTGCGCGATCTGGTGCGCCGCGTTGCGGCGCTGGTCGGCGAGGAGGCCCGAGGCGAGGTCGTGATCGCAGAGATGGACGCTCGCTTTGCCGCGATCGCGGCGCCACCTGGGCCGCGGCCGCGGTTGGCGGTGTTTCAAGCCAGGGGCCACACCGCGGGCCCGGGCACCTTGATCGACGAGGTCGTCCGGATGGCCGGGTTCGACAACGTCGCCACCGAGCTGGGGGTCGCGGGCGCCGGATACCTTGGCCTCGAGGCCCTGGTGCTGGCCCACCCCGATATGGTGGTGCTCTCGGGCTACCGCAGCGATCAAGCGTCGTTGGCGGTCCAGCTGTTCGACCATCCGGCGCTGCGCACGCGGAGGGACATTGCGGTCGTGGCGATGCCGGTCGCTCTATGGCTGTGCGCCACCCCGGCGATCGCCGCCGCGGCGGAGCGGCTGGCCGGTGCGCGGGGTGGCTCGTGAGTCGGCAATGGCAGCTCAACACCGCGCTTGCGATGCTGACCCTCGCCGGCATCGCAATCTCGATCTTCAGCGGCCGGGCCGCCGCGCCGCTTGCGCAGGCGATGACGGCGCTGCTCTCGGACGACGCCACGGCGCTCGGCTTGGTGATGCAGGAAATTCGACTGCCGCGCGCGATTCTCGGGGCGCTGGTGGGCGCCACGCTTGGGCTTGGCGGGGCCGTGCTGCAGGGGCTGCTGCGCAACCCCTTGGCCGAGCCGGGACTGATCGGAGTTTCCTCGACTGCCGCGCTGGGCGCCGCGGTCATGTTCTACACCGGCCTGGCGGCATTGTTCCCGCTCGCCTTGCCGCTTGGGGGGATGGCGGGCGCGTTGGCCGCGGCGGTGCTGATCCAGACCCTGGCCGGCCGCAACTCCAGCGTCTTGATGCTGATCCTCGCGGGCATCGCGGTCAACGCGATGGCCGGGGCGCTGATTGCGCTGGTGCTCAATCTGGCGCCGAGCCCGTACGCGGCGCTGGAGATATTCTTCTGGCTCTTGGGCTCGCTGGCCGACCGCAGCTTCACCCACGTCGTGCTGGCGCTGCCCCTGATGGCCATAGGTTGGGCACTGATGGCGGGGCAGGGTCGGGCGCTAGACGCGCTGAGTATCGGCGAAGAGACGGCGGCAAGCCTGGGCGTGAACATCGTCGCGCTGCGCGCCCGCCTGATCGCGGGCATCGCACTTTCGGTCGGCGCGGCGGTGGCGGTCAGCGGGGTCGTCGGCTTCGTCGGCCTGGTGGTGCCGCATCTGCTCAGGCCGCTGGTCGGGCACCAGCCCTCGCACCTGTTGCTGCCGAGCGCGCTCGGCGGCGCGGTGCTGACGCTGGCCGCCGATTCCGCGGTTCGGCTGTGGTGGTCGGGACCCGAGCTCAGGCTCGGCGTCGTCACGGCGCTGATCGGCGCACCCTTCTTTTTTGCGCTGCTGTTGCGCACCCGGCGGGCCCTCACGTGAGCCTGATCCGTGCCGAGGCGGTGGCGGTGGCGAGGAACGGTCACGCGATCCTTGACGGGGTGGCGATCAGCGCGGCCGCGGGCGAGGTGGTGGGTTTGATCGGGCCCAACGGGGCGGGCAAGTCGACGCTGATGCGGATCATGTGCCGGCTTCAGCAGCCCGACGCGGGCGAGGTGTTGATCGAGGGCCAGGATGCGCGCGAACTCGATCGGCGCCGGCTGGCCCGGACCATCGCCTATCTCGCCCAGGGCGCCGATTGCCATTGGCCGCTCAGCGTCGAACGAGTCGTAGCGCTGGGCCGGCTGCCGCACCTCGGCCCCTGGCAGCGGCCCCGCGCCGAGGACGCTCGCGCCGTCGCCGAGGCCATGCACGAGGCCGACGTCTCATCGCTTGGCAGCCGCTCGCTCGATACCCTGTCGGGAGGCGAACGGGCCCGCGCACTGCTTGCCCGAGCGCTTGCGGTTAAGGCCCCGGCGATGCTCGCCGATGAGCCGGTCGCACAGCTCGATTCCTACCACCAGCTGCAGATCATGGAGGTCTTCCGCCGGCGCGCTGCCGCCGGTGCGGCGGTGGTCATCGTCCTTCACGATTTGAGCCTGGCCGCCCGCTTTTGCGACCGGCTGGTTCTCTTGTGCGCCGGCCGCTCGATCGCGACCGGGGCCCCTGAGCGCGTCCTCGCGCCGGCAAACCTCGAAGCCGCGTACGCGATCCGCGCGGTCTATGGAAGCCACGAGGGCACCTCCTTCATCGTGCCGTGGGCGCGCGCCGATGCCTCGCCAGAGGACGGTTCACGATGATTGCCCGCGGTCTGGTTCGTGCAGTCGCCGCGTCGATCTTTTTGCATGGCGCCGCCGCCGCGGTGACGGTCGCGTGGGATCGCTCGCGCCCCGACGATGCGGACGCGGCCGAGGGGCTGAGCGTCATCGTCGACGTGGTGTGGCTGGCGGCACCCGAGGCGGCCGCGGCCAGCCGTCCTGCGGGGCCGACGTTGGTGCCGAGGACGGCGTCGGAGGCCGCGATCGTCACCGCTTCGGCGGAGGTCACCGTGCCCGTGGAGGTCTCTGAAACCGTGCTGGCACCGCTCGAGCGCACGGCCGACCTTGTACGTGGGGCTAGGGAGGAGGCCGCACTGGCGCCGGGGCCGGCGGCGGAGATTTCGGCACCTGACCGGCAAGTGCTGGGCCCGGCCGCCACCGCCTCGCCGCAGGCAAGCGCACATACCCCGGCCGCCGCGGGCGGAGCATCGTATCTTGCGGCCGCGGCGCCCTCGTCACGCGCAGCCGCACATACCCCAGCGGCGGCGGTGGCCGCCTCGGCCTCGACGGTCGAAGCGCTAAAGGCATCGCGCCAGCAAACCGCGGCCGTGGTGGTTTCCGCGGCGGGCTCGGGAACCACTGCGGTGGCCGGCGACGCGGGGCCGATGTGGGTTCCCGCCGGTCGCGGCAACGCCCGGCCAAACTACCCGCTGCTGGCGAGGCGGCGCGGGCTGGAAGGCCGGACCCTGCTGAGCGTCGAGGTGCTGACCTCGGGCGAGAGCGGGGCGGTCGCGGTGATTTCGAGCTCCGGGCACACCGTACTGGACGCGGCCGCGCTTGCCGCGGTTCGCCGCTGGAAGTTCGTGCCGGCCGGCGATGTTGCTCTTGAGGCCGCCGCGTTCATCGAGGTGCCGGTCAGTTTCCGACTCCTCGATTAGCTCCGCGCGTTCCCCCAATATATGGTATCGGCGCCGCTGACGCGCACGACACTTGGTGGGTCTAGATGGAGTGTCGGAATGTGTGCTGTATGCCACATGCTGTGGGCGCTACCAGATAGCGGATATTTCTTGACAACGGCCGCAATATGTAGCGGTAATGATCCCGATCCGCGCTCGCGCGGTTTAGGTGGCATAACGCACCGTCGAGGGAAACAATGCCGGAAGTATGGGATAGGGCGAAACGTTGGATAGGCCAAATCACCGAGGCTGGCCTGATGCTCGTGGCCTTGGGTATTGTTCTGCAGATTCTGTTCGGTCGCACGGTATCCTTCATCACCGGCGACATCATCGGCAATCTGATGCTGATCATTCAGGGTCTTGGAGACAACGGTTTGGTTGGTTTGATCGCCTTGGCGATCATTATTTGGCTGTTTTGGCGTAGGCAACCGAGCTAGGCCGGCGCCGCTCGGGCGCAGGCTCGGCTAATGCGGGGGACGCGGGGCCCCCGCTGCCGCGCTCGGGCATGAACGGTGGCCGCAGACAGCAGCCGGCGGGCCGTTGATTCGGAGCCTCGCAAGGGCCATGTATCCGTTGTGGCGGACCAGTAGACCGGTTTCGTGGCCCAGGCCCTGCGACGAAAGCTCACCACCATCCTCTCCGCCGACGTGGCTGGCTATAGCCGGCTCATGGACGAGGATGAAGTGGCTACCGTGGAGACCCTGCGGTCCTACCGCGAAGCAATCGACGGCTTTGTCGAGCGTCACAGGGGCCGCCTTGTGAGCACCGCGGGCGACGGCCTGCTGGCCGAATTCGACAGCGTCGTCGAAGCGGTGCAATGCGCCGCCGAGGTTCAGCGCGAGCTCGGCGTCCGCAATGAGCGGGTTGCCGAGGCGCGCCGAATGGCGTTTCGGATCGGCATCAACCTCGGCGACGTCATCGTCGAGGACGACGACATTTTCGGCGAGGGCGTGAATGTAGCGGCACGGCTCCAGACCTTGGCCGAGCCCGGCGGAATCTGTATCTCGGGGACGGTCTTCGATCAGGTACGGAACAAGCTCACGCTCGGCTACGATTTTCTCGGAGCGCAGGCGGTCAAGAACATCGCCGATCCGGTGCCGACCTACCGTGTGCTCCTGAGCGGTGGCGTCGAAGCCGCGCCGCCGCGGCCGCACGGCGAAGCCAGCACCGCGGGCGAGGGTAAGGACAGGGACAAGGCGGTTCGCTCCTTCCGCCGCCTGGCCTCCCAGTTCGCGGTGATCCTGGGCGCATTGTTCATCGTCAATCTGATCACCGACCCTGGCGACTTGTGGGTGGTGTGGCCGGCGTTGGGCTTGGGCACCGTTCTCGCCTTCGCGGCGCTGCGCGCGTTTGGCGAGGCGCGACCCGGCCGCACCGGCCGCGCGCACCGGTTCAAGCTCGGCGAAGTGAAGGGCGATTTGGTGGTCACCGAAAACACCCGCATGGTAGGCCAGATCGGAGGCCATGCAACAGTCGCCCGCGGGGTTAGCCTGAGGCTCCTGGGCCAGATCGGCGGCGACCTGACCATCGAGCCCGGCGCCGTCGCCTCGGTGGTCGGACAGATCAACGGCGATGTCCTGAACCATGGCGGCATCCTGCGCCACATCGGGCATCTCGTCGGCATGGAGAAGCAGGTCGCCGCCGAAGAAGCCGGGGACCCGGGCGAGCCCGGCCGCAGCGGCGCCTGAGCGCGAGCGCAGCGCGCTCGGAAGCACCCAAACATGCACATTCTGTACGTTCTGCAGTCCGCCGTGGCCGGCTTCCTGATGCCGGTGCAGGCAGGCATCAACGCCCAGCTGCATCGCGAGGTCGGCCACCCGATCGGCGCGGCGTTCGTTTCGTTCTTCGTCGGCACCGTCGCGCTCGCGATCATCTACGCGGTCCTCTACCTCGGCGCGCGGGCGCCGGCGCCGGCACTCGCCAAGTTCGTCACGGCGCCCTGGTACCTCGTCTACTCGGGTGGCCTGATTGGCGCCTTCGCGGTCTTCACCATGCTTACGCTGGCCCCCAAGCTGGGCGCCAGCGTCCTGATCGCGAGCTTCCTGACCGGGCAGATGATCGCCTCGGTGGCGCTCGACCACTATGGGATTCTGGGCTATGCCGAGCACCCGGTGAACCTATGGCGGGCCCTCGGCGTGGCCTTCCTGATCGCCGGGGTCTTCCTCATCCGGCGCTTTTGACGAAAGGAATTGTCGGACATGGCGAGCGAAACCCTGGCGCGGATGCGCGCCAACCCGACCCTTCGCGGCGCCATCGTGGCGCCGGCGCTAATCGCGACGATCTTCGTTCTCTTCAATCTTACCGGCGCGGTCGACCCGCAGACCGCGGTCGGCGCCATGCGGCTGGGCGTCGTCAATCTCGATCAGGGCGCGACCGGCCCGGCGGGTGAGATTCGACTCTCCGAGCAGATCCTCCAAGGTCTGGGCGGCCGCGCGCCGTTTGCGGTGATGCCGTTCGAGGCCGAAGCCGCCGCCAGCGGCGCCTTGGACGCGGGCCAGGTCTTCGCCGTTCTCGTCGTTCCCGAGGACTTCACCCGTGCCGCGCTGGGCGGCGCGCCGGTGGCGGCCCGGATTCTCATCTCCGAGCATCTCAGTGCGGCCGAGGTGCAGCTCGGCGCTTCGCTGCCGGCGACGATCGAGGCCAATCTCGGCACCGCCGTGACGATGGCGCGTCTCGCCGTGGCCGCACGTATCCAAGGGCCGCCGGGCCCGCCCCCGGTCACCGTCACCACCGAGCCGCTTCATGTGGCCGCCAATGCCCGCATGCGTATCGCGCCGGTCATCCTCATGTTCGCCGGTGGCCTGGGCGGCCTGATCGGCACGATCTTGCTTCACATGGCGACGCGCGGCCGGATCCCGCGCGGCGCTTTTGCCGGCGTGGCGCTGGTGCGCACCGCGCTCCCCGTGGTGGCGACCGGGCTCTCGAGCTTGCTCGGTGTGGTCATGGTCGGGCTCGCCACCGAGGTCTGGGCCGATTTCGTCACGCTCTGGCTCTATGGCTGGCTGGTCGCGGGCATGTTCATGGTGGGTCTGGTCGGATTGTTCTCGCTGCTCGGTTTCTTTGGGGTGATCGTCGGCCTGCCGCTGGTCTTCTATCAGGGCTTGGCGGCAGGGGCGCTGGCGGCGGCGGCCCGGTCGTGGGTGTCGTGGATCAACGACGTGGTGCCGCTGCCCGAGATCCTCGTGGGCTGGCGCGCGATCCTGATCGGCGGCCCGGAGGGTGCGATGCCGATAACGGAGGTGATTGTCGTGCTGGTTGTTGGGGTGGCGCTGATCTGGGTGGCCACCGGTCTCCACGCGGCGTTGCGCCCGGCGGGCGCGCCGGCGGAGACCTGAGCCAACTCAGTCGCGCCACCGCCGGTGTAGCCATAGCCACTGTTCGGGGCGTTCGCGGACCCAGCCCTCGAGAACCGCGTTGACGCGGCACATGATCGAGTGGGCGTCGTCCCCCTCGGCGCCGCGTGCCGGCAACTCGAGCGGCGGGTACACGGTCAAGCGGAAGCGCGCGCCCCCAAGACGTTCGACGCGGACCGGTACCACCGCGCAGCCGTGCAAACGGGCGAGAGTGGCGAGCGCCGGTGCGGTCATGGCGTCGTGGCCGAAGAACGGCACCGCGATCCCCTCGTTGAACTTCTGATCGACGAGAATGCCGAGGTGGCCGCCGTCGCGAAGCGCGTTGGTGATCTGGCGCGCCCCACGCTGTCCTTTCGGGGCGTGCGCCCCACCGGTCGGCGCGCGCGCCGCGGTTACGATGCGCTCGACGCCCGCGTTGTTGGCGCGTCGGTAGATGTAGTTCACCACCAGACCGCGCTGCGCCGCGCCGAGGGGGGCGATCTCCCAATTGGCGAGATGGCCGCCAAAGAAGATGCAGCCGGCGCCGGCATCGTTCAGGCGTTCGAGGATCTCCGTCCCCACCACCTCGACGCGCCCGCCTTCGGCGTAGCAATCGATGCTGCCGAGGTGGGGGTATTCCGCGGCGACCCGACCAAGGTTGTCCCACATGCCACGAACGATGCGCTCGATCTCGAACCTGTCCTTGTCGGGGAAGGCGCGGCGAAGGTTGTCTCGCGCCCGCCGCGAAACCGGCAGGCGCGGGCCCAGATTGCGGGCCACGAATCCGCCGAGGCGCGAGGCGCGGTCGATGGAGAGCCAGCCGAACGCCGCGAATGCGCTCCACACCAGCGCCGTCTCCACGAGCCGGCGCAGGGCTTTGATCATTGTTCGATCACGGGGCCGAGCAAGTGATCGAGCGCGTCGGCCCGCTCGAACTCGAGCTTGATCGTCACCACCTCGACCATCGCCCGCGCCCCGAACGGCAGCCGCACCGCGTCCTTTGCGGTGGTCACCAGGCGAGCGCCGGCGGCGTTCGCCTGCTCGGCCATCAGCATGATCTCATCGGGGTCGAACTCGTGGTGATCGACGAAACCGTGCGCGGCGACCAGCCGGCAGCCGCTGGCGCGCAAGGTGTCGAAGAACTTGCTCGGCCGACCGATGCCCGCGAAAGCGACCACGTCGCTATCGGCGAGCCACGCGGTCTCCGGCCCGGGGATCAAACGCGCACGCAACACCGGGAGCCCGGAGACGGCGGCCAGGCCGGGGCCGCGGGTCCGGCCCGTGGGATCGTCGATGACCACGACCGCGTCGGCGCGCGCGAGCCCCGTGCGCGGCGGTTCGCGCAACGGACCGGCCGGAATCAAGTGCCCGTTGCCCAACGGGCAGCCGGCGTCGACGACCACCAGCGAAAGGTCCTTGTGAAGTGCCGGATTCTGGTGGCCATCGTCCATTACGACGATATCGGCACCCGCGCCCGTGGCCGCTCGGGCGACGCTCGGGCGATGGCGGCCGACCCAGGTCGGCGCGCTGGCCGCCAGCAAAAGCGCCTCGTCGCCGACCGCGTGGGCATCGTGTCGCGCGGGATCCACGCGCGTGGGCCGCTTGACGGTCCCGCCGTAGCCGCGAGAGATGTAGTGCACCGCCCGGCGCCGCGCCCGGAGCCACTCGCCGAGCGCGAGTGCCGTCGGCGTCTTACCGGCGCCGCCGGCGGTCAGATTACCAACGCACACCACCGGCACCGCGGCGTGCCACGGCCGGACCAGCTTTCGGCGCAGCGCGCCGGCGCCGGTGTAGGCGAAGCCGAGCGGGCTCAACAGTGTCGGCATCACGCGATGGCCGGAGTTCCAGAACTCAGGCGCGCGCAAGGGTGAGTCCCTCGTCAGCGGGCAAGTACGGTGCGATCTCGGTGAACACGTCGTCCAGAATACCCGCGTGCGCCGCGGCAACCCGCGCCGCCGCCTCGGCCCGTCGCGAGCGCTCGGTTTCGTCGGAGAGAAGCGCTGCCAGGCTATCGCCAAGTGCGCTTTCGTCGGCTACCGCTTCGCCGCCGCCGGCGGTCGCAATCGCGCCGGCGATCTCGGCAAAGTTCTCCATGTGGCAGCCAAACACGAGCGCGCAGCCGAGGCGCGCGGGCTCTAGCGGGTTGTGTCCACCGTGGGGCACCAGCGAGCCGCCCACCAGGACGATCCCGGCGAGCCGGTAGAACAGGCCAAGCTCGCCAAGGGTATCGGCGAGGTAGACCTCGGTTTCGGGCGTCGGTGTCTCGCCGGCGTGCCGCCGGGCGACCGTCAGACCGCGGGCCCGGAGCATTCGGGCGATCTCGGGTCCGCGCTCGGGGTGACGGGGCACGATCACCGTGAGGAGGCCCGGACAGGCAGCGCCCAATCGCTCATGAGTCGCGGCGGCTATTTCTTCCTCCCTCGGGTGGGTGCTGGCCGCGAGCCACATGGGCCGTCCCGAGCACGCCTTTTCCAAGGCCGCGAGGTCCGCTTCGCTCGCCGGCAGCGGCGGCGCCGCCCACTTTAGGTTACCGACGCATTTGACATTCGGAGCGCCCAGCGCGGTAAGGCGCGCGGCCTGTGACTCGTCCTGGGCGAGGCACAGGGAGAAGGCGTCGAGAAGGCGCCGGGCGGTGCGTGGAAAGCGGTTCCAGCGAGCCGCCGAGGTCTTCGAGACTCGTCCGTTGACGAGGACCATCGGTACGCGCCGCGCCGCAGTCCCGGCGATCATGTTGGGCCACAGCTCGGACTCGACCCAGAGCGCCAGATCGGGCCGCCAATGGTCGAGGAACCGGCGCACTGCAACCGGGGTATCGGCGGGCGCGTATTGGTGGAGCGCGGCCGCCGACAATCGTTCTTCCATAAGGCGGGCCGAGGTCACGGTCGCCGTCGACACCAGCACGTGGGCGGCCGGGAGCGCGCTTCCGATTCGCTCGATCAGGGGGAGAACCGACAACGATTCGCCGACGCTCGCCGCGTGCACCCAGACGAGCGGGCCAGCGGGCCGCGGCTGGCCGGCGCGCCCCATCCGCTCGCCGAGTCGTTGCGGGTCTTCTTTGCCCCGCACC
>CAYUNL010000004.1:10341-41084 GCA_964446055.1 uncultured Alphaproteobacteria bacterium
AGGCGATAGAGGCTCAGGCTCATTGGGCCCGCCGCCTTGGCGGCCGGCGCCACTTCAGGGTTCGCGCGGACGTGACCGCACAGCCGGTCCGCCTCGGTGGTGAGCGCGTTGAGCCGGGCTTCGAGTTCCGCGCGCGCCGCCTCGCAGTCCGCGGCATCGGCATCTCGCGGGACGACCAGGGCCTCACCCCACACGAAGACGCCGGAGGCGAAGGGGAGCGGGACGAGAAACCGGTCCCAGGTTTTGAGGATGCGCCGGCGGCTCGCGCTACAGCTAATCGGGACGATCGAGGCGCCGCTCAGCCGGGCGAGCGCGATGATGCCGTCGCTCGCGCGCATCGCCGGCCCGCGCGGACCGTCCGGTGCGATGCCCGCGCACTGGCCGCTGGCGATGGCCCTGACCATCTCCCGCAAGGCCCCGCTACCGCCCCTGCGAGAGGAGCCGAGTATCCTGTCGATCCCGAAGTGGGCGATCGCGCGGGCGCTGAGATCGCCGTCACGGTGCTCCGACGTCAGGATGTTCATGGGTGCGCTACGCGGCCAGATCCGGGGGATCATCATCAAGCGGCCGTGCCAGAAGGCGAGGATGAAGGGCGCGCCGCGGTCCCAAAACGCTGCTGGATGCTCGCCGCCGCGCGTGGTCCAGTTGCCGAAGCGGTAGATGAGGCGGACATAGCCCGCAACAAGCCAAGCCACGGCGCGGCGGACCGCCGTGTTCTCGCCGAGCCGTTTGAGCATTGCCACGGCTCAGGCCCGCGCGCGGACCGCCGGTTCCTCGCCGTCCGCCTCGGTGCCTTCGAGTGCGTAGAGCCGCGCGTATATGCCGCCGCGTGCCATGAGTTCGGCGTGGCGACCGCTCTCGGCGATACGGCCGCCATCGATGACGTAGATCACGTCGGCCTCGACGATCGTGGACAGGCGATGCGCGACCACCAGCGTCGTTCGCCCGCGCATCAGCTTGGTCAGCGCCGACTGGACTTTGCGCTCGGCCTCGAGATCGAGCGCCGAGGTCGCCTCGTCCAGCAACAGGATCGGCGCGTTCTTCAGCATGGCGCGGGCAATGGCGACGCGTTGGCGTTGCCCGCCGGAGAGCTTGACGCCGTCCTCGCCAACCACGGTGTCATAGCCCTCGGGAAGTTGTGAGATGAAGCCGTGCGCCGCGGCCGCGCGTGCCGCCGCCTCGATCTCGGCGCCGCTGGCGCCGGCGCGGCCGTAAGCGATGTTGGCGCGCACGGTATCATTGAAAAGGCCGGTTTCTTGGCTCACGAGTCCGATGGCGCCGCGCAGGCTTGCGAGCGTGACGTCGCGAACGTCGACACCGTCGATACGCACCTGCCCGGTGCTGGCGTCATAGAAACGGGGGATCAAGTTGAGCGCGGTCGACTTTCCGGCGCCCGAGGGACCGACGAGCGCCACCGTCTTGCCGGCCGGGACCTTGAGGCTGACGTGGTGAAGCGCCGGGGCGCCGTCGGTATAGGCGAAGGTCACATCGTCGAACTCGATCGCGCCTTCGCTGACCGCAAGGGGCTCGGTGCCCGCGGCGTCTTGGATCGCCGGCTCGCTGTCAAGAAGCGCGAAGATGCGTTGCGCCGCCGCCAGGCCCTCTTGCAGGGCCGCATTCAGGTTGGCCAGGCTCTTCAAGGGCTGGTAGGCCATGATGAGCGCGGTCACGAACGAGGCAAACGTGCCCGGGGTCGTCTCGCCATCGGTGACGCGAAAGCCCCAGTAGAGGATGGCCAGTGCGATCGCCAGTCCGCCCAGGCTCTCCATCAAGGGCGTCGCCGCGGCGCGGGCACGGACGATCTTGAAGATGGCTGCGAGCCGGCTCTCGATGGCGGCGTCGGCACGTCCGGTTTCATAGGCTTCCATGCCATAGGCCTTGACATGGCGCGCACCGCGAAGCGATTCGGTCAGGAGCCCGCTTAGCAGTCCGGTTCGCACCTGCATCGACTTCGACGCCTTGCGCATGCGCCGGCCGATGTTTCGCACCGGCAGGATGGCCAGGGGAAAGACGACGAACGTGACCAGGGCGAGCCGCCATTCCTGATAGGCCATGACCCCGGCGAGGAAGGCCAGCATCAGAGTATCCTTGGCGATGCCGGTGATCGATTTCGCGACCGCCTCGCGTAAGAGATTGACATCGTTCAGAAAACTTGAGATCAGCCGGCCCGTCGTCAGGGCGTGCAACTGGGCGAGATCGGCACGCATGAGGTGGCCAAACAAACCAAGCTGCACCTCGGCGATGATGCGCTGGCCGACGACGTTCATCAGATAGGCTTGGCCGTAGGTCGCGAAGCCCTTCAAGATCGCGATGACGATGATACCGAGCGGCACCAGCCACAGCATCCGTGGGTCTTGGTTGAAGAATACCTCGTCGAGGACCGGTTCCATGATCCAAGCGTTCGCGGCGGTAGCCGCGGCGACGATTCCCATGCAACACACGGCGAAGACGATTCGCCACGCATGCCGGCGCACGTGGTCGCGGATGAGCCGCGCGACCAGGACGCGACTCGATTGGTCGGCGACTGGCTCCTCGGGAAGGGTTGTCACGGACATCGTTCTCCGGGATCGTCAATCAAAAGGTATCATGCGGCCGCCGCTTCCACCAATGCCACCCCCGGCTTGCGGCGCGGCGACAGCGCGCCTAGCCTGAACCGGTGGCGGGCGCATTGGAGCGAGTCAGGTGAGCGCAGTACCCCGGCGGGTACTGGTCGTCCGCAACCCGGTAGCGGGACGGCGGCGGCGGCGGTTGTTTGGCGCCGTGATCGAGGGCTTGGCGGCGCAGGGCTCTGTCGTAACCGTGCGAACCACGACCGGTCCCGGCGATGCCGAGGAATTCGCCGCTGCCGGCGCGGCGGCCGCGGAATTCGATGTGATCGCCGCCGCCGGCGGCGACGGCACCCTGAACGAGGTCGCCAACGGCCTTTGCCGTGGCGCCGAGGGCAACCCCGACGCGGCGCCGGCGCTCGCCACCGTCCCGCTCGGTACCGTCAATGTCTTGGCGCTCGAGATCGGGCTGACCCAGCGCGCCGATGCGATCGCGCGCATGATCGCAGCTGGGCCGTATGTCCCAATGACCGCAGGCCTCGCCAACGGCCGGCGATTCGTACTGACCGCGGGGGTCGGTATCGACGCGGCCGCGGTTCAACGATTGAGCGCGGCGGCGAAGCGCGCGGTCGGGCAGGCCGCCTATACCGTCGCCGCGGCGCGGGCGCTGGCGGCCGAAGGCGGGACGGTGTTCGAGGTCGAGGTCGACGGCGAGCGGCTGGTTACCTCATCGCTCACGATTACCCACGCCAGCCGCTATGGCGCGCCGCACGTCGCGGCGCCGCAAGCGCGGCTGATCGATCCCCACCTCACGGCGCTGATCGCCCTTGGCCGCGGGCGCCGCGACCACTTGCGCTACGCCTGGGCCTACGTCCGCGGGCGGCTGCCCGAGGTGCCCGATATCCGCACCGTCACGGCGCGCCGGATCCGCGTGCTCGAGCCCGCCGGGAAGCCGGTGCAGCTCGACGGCGACATCTGGGGGCAGACACCGCTCGAGGTCGGGATGGACGGCCCTGCGATGCGCCTGATCGTTCCCGAGGGCTGCGCCCTCCTCTCGGCGTAGGGCTCAGGCAGCCTTGTCGGTCGCCGCCTGAATCATGGTCGAGGAAAGAAGGGTGTAGGCCGCAACCCAGGCTGCCTTGACCTCATCGCTGAAGTCCTTGCCCAAGCCTTGTGCGAGCGTCCAAATCAGGGCCTCGCCCACCGTCTTGTAATGCTCGGGCCGGACCGAATAGTCCCGATGACGGACGCCGAGCGCCTGCACCGCCGGCACGATCTCGTCGAGCCGGTGAAGGCCGCCGACCGCGGTGGCGAGCATCGCCATGAGCTTGCGGCCCTGTTCCACCATGTCGGTCGGGAACAACTCGCGCAGACTGGGGTCGAGCACGAAAAGCCGGTTGTAGAACATCTCGGCCGCTGCCGCCTTGATCGGCAGCACCTTCTTGAAGCTTTGCTGCACCAGGGTAATCTCTTGGGGGGTCATGAACCGTCTCCGGGCCAGGGTTGATACCGGCCGAGCATATCCAATGAGGGATTAACGCATCGCTCCGAACCTCGGTTAACGACGGCTTGTTACGCGCCGCCGCCGCCGGCCCCGCCTTCGAGCAGGTCGAGGAGGACCGAATGCAGGCTGGCGCCGGCCGCGATCACCGAGGGATGGCGAATCGAGGCGCGGTTGTAGCGAAACGCGGTGCCCGCGGCGGTGGTCGCGCGGCCGCCCGCTTCGCGGACGATGAGATCGGCGGCGGCGATGTCCCAGTCGCTCTTCGCGGTCATCGACACCGCGCCGTCGTAGCGCCCGCACGCCACCAGTGAGAGCTTGTAGGCGATCGAGCCGCGGTCCGATACCTCGGCGGCGGCGAAGGCCTCGGGCCAGCGCCCCGAACGGAGTTCGCGCGCGCTGGCCAACAGGCGGGCGCCGTCGACAGCGTCTCGCGCCGTGGCCACGATCGGTTCGTCGTTGAGGCGAGCGCCGCCCGCTTCGATGGCGTCGAAGAATTCCTCCTTGGCCGGATTGAAAACCGCGGCGGCACGCGGCTGGCCATCGACGACCAGAGCGACCGAGACGGCATAGTCGGGGGAGCCCCTGAGAAACGATTTGGTGCCGTCGATGGGATCGACGACCCATACCGGAGGGCCGCCGAGCCGCGCCGGATCGTCATCTGATTCCTCGGACAGCCAAGCGTAGCCGGGCCTGGCATCGCGCAGCCGCTGGCGCAGGCATACGTTGACGGCGACGTCCGCCTCGCTCACCGGATCGCCCGGCCGCTTGTCCCATTGCTTGGGGTTGCGGCCGAAATATCGGGACGCGACCGCACCCGCCTCGCGCACCGCCTCGACGATGGCGCGGTGATCGCGGGCCAGATCGGGATCGGACACCAGCGGGGCGGGTATCGCCGCGCTCATGCGCCGGCCACCGTCATCCCCTCGATGCGCACCGTCGGAGAGTCGGTGCCGGCGCGGAACACCAGGTCATCAGCCGGCGTGAGGGAGCGGAACATGTCCTTGAGATTGCCGGCGATGGTGAGCTCGCTGACCGGATAAGCGATAGCGCCGTTCTCGATCCAGAAGCCGGCGGCGCCGCGGCTGTAATCGCCGGTGATCGTATTGACGCCGAAACCGATGAGTTCGGTCACGTGGAAGCCATTGTCGATGTCGGCGATTAGCTCTGCCGGGGTGAGCGCGCCGGGCTCGAGATAGAGGTTCGAGGGCGAGGGCGAAGGCGGGGCGCCGACGCCGCGGCTTGCGTGCCCCGTGGTCTTGAGGCCGAGCTGTCGAGCACTGCTCGAATCGAGGAGCCAGGTCTGCAGCACGCCGTTGCCGACCAGGGCGCGGCGCTGCGTCACGACACCTTCGCCGTCGCAGGGCCGCGACTTCAGTCCGCGCCGGCGATGGGGGTCGTCGATGATGCTGATCGTTTCGGCGAAGACCGGCCGTTGCAGGCGGTCGCGAAGAAAACTCGTGCCGCGGGCCACCGCGGCCCCGTTCACGGCCCCGGCGAGGTGACGCAACAGGCTGTCGGCGACACGCGGATCGAACACCACCGGGGCCTCGGTGGTGGCGACCTTACGCGGCCCCAGCCGACGCACCGCGCGCTCCCCGGCGCGCTGGCCAACCGCTTCGGCATCTTCGAGATCGGCGGCGAAGCGGCTGACGGCGTAGTCGTAATCGCGCTCCATAGCCGTGCCCTCGCCGGCCAGGACCGAGGCGCTGACGCTGTGGTGCGAGGTGGTATAGGCGCCGGCGAAGCCGTTCGAGGCGGCAAGCGCGACCGTGCCGCGACTCCACGAGGCGCCGGCGCCCTCGGAGTTGGTGACGCCGGTGACGGCGCGCGCCGCATCCTCGGCCGCGGCGGCGCGCCCGAAAAGACCCTCGGCCGGCGGCTCGGCCTCGTCGAAAAGGTCGAGTTCGGGCAGTTCGGCCGCCAGCGCCCCGGCCTCGGCCAGCCCGCAATGGGGATCCTCGAGCGCCGTACCGGCCATGTCGAGCGCCCGCGCCACCAGCTCGTCGAGCGCCGCCGCGCCGAGGTTCGAGGATGAGACGAACGCCTGACGTTTGCCGAGAAAGACGCGCAGTCCGAGATCGTCCGACTCAGCGCGCTCGAGGTCCTCGCGCGCACCGAGGCGCTGCGACACCGAGAGCGCCGCGGCACGGAAGAGCACGGCATCGGCGGCATCGGCGCCCGCCTTGCGGGCCCGCTCGATGAGGTCGCTCACCGTCTCGATCGCGGCATTTTCGGCTTCTTTGTGGTCGAACATGGGGTCCTTGGCGGGATGCGGTCCGGGGGCTTTATCTATAGGCTCGGGCGCGCGGGCGCCAGCGGCGAGATTTCACGGCGCCGTGATTTCGCCCCTAGGCCGCCCGCAGGGTCCAGATCGCGATCGGATCGTTGCGACCCGGCACCACCGCTTCCGCGCCCTCCACCAGGCCCTCGAAGATGGCCCCGGCTCCGCCTTGACGGGCCTGGGCGACGACGTCGTTCGATGCGATGACGTCGACGTCGAGCTCCCGGGTCATCGCCTCGAGCCGGCTCGCGACATTCACCGTGTCGCCAATCACGGCGAACTCCAGTCGCCGCTCATCGCCGATGTCGCCCAAGACGACGGGGCCGAAATGGAGGCCGATTCCGGCCCGTAGCGGCGGCTCGCCGAGTTTCTCGCGCTGCTCGTTCCAACTCGCGATCTCGGCCGCCATGTCGCGGGCGCAGGCGAGCGCGCGCTCGGCGTCGTCGGGGAGCGGATGCGGGGTACCGAAAGTCGCCATCAATCCATCGCCGAGGAACTTGTCGAGGGTGCCGCCGTGGGCGAAGACGCGGTCCGCCATGCGGCGGAAGAAGTCGCGCAGAAGCGCGATCACCCGCTCGGGGTCCTCGTTCTCGCTGGTGTGGGTGAAGCCGACGATGTCGACGAACAATACCGCGACGTCCTCGCGACGCACGGCGCCCATCGGCTGATCGTGGCCGGAGATCTCATCGACCATGTTGGGCGAGAAATGGCGCGCGAGGTTGGCCCGGTCACGCTCGGCCTGGGCCTGACGCAGCGCTAGCCGGCGGGTTCGGTGCACCGCCGCGGCGAGGACGCCGGCGACGATCAGAAATACCAGATCGACCTTGACCACCGCCCCGATATCGACCCGGTTGGGGTCGATCACGAAGGCGATCTTCTCCTGATCCGTCATGCCCGAAAGTCCCGCCGGCTCGCCCGAGAGGTAGGTCTCGGGCTGTCCAGCGATCCACAGCGCGCCGACGCTCCAGGCGATGACCGCGGCGGCGCCGGTCCACATTACGATTCGCGGCGAATAGCTGAACACCGAGCCGCCGATCAGAATGAAGAAGAAGGTCGGATTGTCGAACCGCAGCAGCAACGGCGCGGGCATGAAGTGGCATTGATCGCAGATCGGATTGGGAACCAGCAGCGTGTAGCTCAGCAGTCCCGCGTCCAGCAGCGGGAACACATAACGCTGCCAAGGCGCATCCAGACCGGCGCGCCGCAGCCACACCGGGGCGAAGCCCAAGACCATGAAAATGGCCAGCAAAGCCTCGTAGTAGAGGTTGGCGGGGAATTCCTCTTCGACGAGCAACCACGCTGCGATGACCGAGAGCGCGGCCAGGCGCACCCACGCCGCGCGGTCCTGGCTCTCATGCTCCTCAGCGAGAAATGCGCCGCGCAGCCTGCTTTCGCGGCGCCCGGCGAGCGTCGAAATGATCTCGGTCATTCGGTTGTGCCTCGGATGGTGGGCTCGCGCCAAGCCAAGGGGTAGCATCGCGCGAAGGTGTTTACTAGTTCGCCGCCCTGTTCCGGGGAGCCAGCGCAGACCGCCGTTAGGGTCCAGACGCAAACCGGGTGCTCCCGACCGCGAACGGACGACTCCCGGCGTTCCTCCAGCCCTTGCACGACCTCCTAGTTTCCTGGCCACCCCTCCGTGTCGTTTCCCCTAAGGTGTGGTCGCACCCGAGCTATTTCCAGATCGGGGTACCTGAGCCAGGGAGGCCGAGCTTGGGCCACTTCTCGGTTACGGTTTGGATGACCTCGTCGCTCATGCGAATCTTGCGGCCCCATTGGCGTTTGGTCTCGGGCGGAAGCTTGGTCGTGGCGTCGAGGCCGATCTTGCTGCCCAGCCCCTCTTCGGGCGAGGCGAAGTCGAGGTAATCGATCGGGGTCTGCTCGATCAGCGTGATGTCGCGCGCCGGGTCCATGCGGGTCGAGATCGCCCACATCACCTCGGCCCAATCGCGCGCGTCGATATCGTCGTCCACCACGATCACCCACTTGGTGTACATGAACTGGGTCAGGTAGGACCACACGCCCATCATCACGCGCTTGGCGTGGCCGGGATAGGCCTTCTTCATCGCCACCACGGCGATGCGGTACGAGCAGCCCTCCGGCGGCAACCAGAAATCGACGATCTCGGGGAACTGCTGGATCAAGAGCGGCACGAACACCTCGTTCAGCGCCTGGCCCAGGATCGAGGGCTCGTCGGGCGGGCGGGCGGTGAACGTCGAGAGGTAGACCGGCGAACGCCGCATGGTGATCGCGCTGACGGTGAACACGGGAAAGGGCTCGACCGCGTTGTAGTAGCCGGTGTGATCGCCGTAGGGGCCCTCGTCGCCGACCTCGTCGAGCGAGACGTGGCCCTCGATCACGATCTCGGCCTCGGCGGGGACTTTCAGGGGCACCGTCTTGCAGTCGACCAGCGCGACTTTGGCGCCGCGCAGCAGGCCCGCGAACTGGTATTCCGATACCGTCTCCGGCACCGGCGCGACGGCGGCGATGATCGTGCCCGGATCGGCGCCGATAACGGCTGCCGCGGGCAGCGGCGCGCGCGTTTCGAGGCCCCAGCGGCGGTGGTGCTGGGCGCCGCCGCGGTGTTTGAGCCAGCGCATGTAGGTGGTGCGCGGTCCGGTCAGCTGCATGCGGTAGATGCCGAGGTTGGGACTGTCCTCGGGCGCCGTGCTCGGCCCTTGGGTGACCACCAGCGGCCAGGTGATCAGGGGTGCGGGCTCGCCGGGCCAGCAGGTCTGCACCGGCAGCCGGCCAAGGTCGGCGGCCTCGCCCTCCAGCACCACCTCCTGGCACGGCGCCGATGTCACCGTGCGCGGCTTCATCGCCATCACCGTCTTGAGGAGCGGCAGCATCTCGAAGGCCTCGCGCCAGCCGCCCGGCGGCTCGGGCTGGCGCAAGAAGGCCAAGGTTTCGCCCAGCTCCCGTAGGCTTTCGGGCTCGCGGTCCATGCCCCAAGCGACGCGCTCGACGGTGCCGAAGAGGTTCACCAGCACCGGGATGTCAAAGGCTTGGCCGTCGGCCCCGAGCGGTGTCTCGAACAGCACCGCCGGGCCCTCCTCGGCCAGCAGCCGAGTCTGGATTTCGGTCATCTCCAGCGCGGTCGAGACCGGCTCGGCGACGCGGACCAGTCTTCCGGCGGATTCCAACCGGGTCATGAAGTCGCGCAGCGAGGAATACGGCATGGCGTGGCGGCGGATTGGCGCGAAGCGGAGATTCCGCGATATTAGGCCAAATCGTAGCCGGGGACGCCATGACCAATGCGTTGATGCAGGCGAAGCGCTATCCCTTCGCCCGACCCGAGTACTCCTTCGTGTTCGCCGCGGGCCGCGCCATCGAGATCGTCGAGGCCGGGCCCGACCCGCTCAGCGAGGCCAAATTGCGCCTCGATGGCCGGGTGATGCCGGCGGCCGAGGCCTTGGCCGAGCTTGGCGTTTCCGCCCCGAGGCCGGGCTGCGAGCGGACCGCGGTGCTCGGCTACGGCTCCAACGCTGCGCCCGAGCAGCTTGCGCGAAAATTTCAGGACAGGCTCGGTGAGACCGCGATCCCGGTGCTGCGGGCGCGGCTTGCCGATCACGACGTGGTCTACTCGGCGCACTTCGCACGCTACGGGTCGATCGCCGCGACGCTGGCCGTCTCGCCGGGCACCACGGTAGATTTGTCGGTCCTCTACCTCGGCGCCGCCGAGCTCGAGTGCGTCCACGAGACCGAATTGTTAAATTACCAGTTCGGGGCGCTGGGCGATGCGCGCCTGACCATGCGGGACACGACAGTGCCGCCGCCGCCACCGGGTGTCTATCTCTCGCGCCACGGAGGCGTCGCGCACGATGGCGGCCCGCTCGCGCTCGCCGAGGTCACCGCGGAGGGGCGGCGCTTCCCGGCGATGGGGCAGGAGGGGGTGCTGGAACTCGCACGTGACCAGCTGGCGCCGGGCCAGGCGCTGGATTCCTTCCTCACCACCGCAATCGAGGACCGTGATTCCCGGGAACGCTTTAGCGCCGCACTGCGCGCCCTCGCGGTTCCCTTACCCCACGCCGATTTCGACGCAGCCGTTTGATTGGTCACCCGGCTAGGGCCAGACCTGGCCGAGGACGATGCCGGCGAAGACGAGCCAGCCAAAATGCTTGTTGGAGCGGAACCGGTGGAGGCAGTTGGCGGCATCGTCGCTGTCGAGGGTCGCGGTCTGCCAGCCGAGCTGTGCGGTGGCGGCGAGCAAGACCGCATAGAAGGGCCACCCCAGCCCGGCCAGCGCGCCGGCCAGCGCCAGCATCACGAGCGCCACCGCATAGAATCCGGCGACGCCCAAGCGCGCCCGGGCACCCAGGAGGAGCGCGGTCGAACGCACCCCGATCAGCGCGTCGTCTTCCTTGTCCTGCAGCGCGTAGATGGTGTCATAGCCGAGTGTCCAGGTAACCCCGGCCCCGTAGAGGACAAGCGGCGTCCAGCCCAGTCCCCCGGTCGCCGCTGCCCAGCCCAACAGTGCACCCCAGTTGAAGGCGAGGCCGAGCAGCGCCTGCGGCCAGTCCGTGACGCGCTTGGCGAAGGGATAGACCGCGACCAGTGGCAGCGCCGCCAGGCCCAGCCACACGGCGAAGCCGTTGAAGCTCAGCAGCACGCCGAGGCCGACCAGTCCGAGAACGGTCATGAATACCGCCGCCTCGGTCACGCTCACCTGGCCCGAGGGGATCGGCCGCGAACGGGTGCGGGCGACGCGCGCATCGAGGTCGCGGTCGACGATGTCGTTGTAGACGCATCCGGTGCCGCGCATCGCTACCGCGCCGAGCGCGAATAGCGCCAGCAGCGCGGGATCGGGGAGCCCGAGCCCGGACCAGGCCGAGCCTTCGGGCAGCGCCGCCGTGGCGGCGAGCGCGAGCGACCACCAGCACGGCCACAATAAGAGCCACGCGCCGATGGGTCGGTCGAGCCGTGCCAGTCGAACATAGGGCCGGGCCCAGCGCGGCACATATCGCGCCGTCCAGTGGCCGGCCACGGGCTCGGCGTCGGCGACCGAAAGATCGGGCGGCGGTGTGCCCATCCCCAAGCAATACCGCGACCGCGCCGTGGGCGCCAGACTTCGGCGTGACGGCGCGCCCGGATCGCGCTACCATAATCGACATGCGATGCGGGATACCACAGGCCGCGATCGCCACCGCGCTTGCTCTCGTCGGGCTCTCGATCGTGGGCTCGGGCGAGCTTCGCGGCGAGCCCCAGTGCACCTGCCGCTACGCGGGCCAGTCCTTCGCGCTCGAGACTTGCGTATGCCTGGTCACCCCGGAGGGCGCCCGCATGGCCTGCTGCGACCAGGTACTCAACAACTCGTCATGGACGTTCACCGGCGACACCTGTCCGGTGGCGCTTGCGCCCGCCGATGATCGGCGGCAATCCATAGTGGTGCTGCGCCAGGCCCTGGAGGCTCATGCGCGCTTCTGACCGCGGCGGCCCAGCGCTTGCCCTGGAGCGGTTCTTTCTGTAGTTGAGCGGCGGGGCGCTCGCCGCCCGGGTGGAACGGCGCGAGTTGAAGATGTCGGAATCTCAGGACTTGGCCGCGCCGATTAGCGATGTCGCGCAGCTCGTCAGGTATCTCGAGGCGGGATGCAAGCCGCGGGAGCGCTGGCGTATCGGCACCGAGCACGAAAAATTCGGCTACCGAAGATCCGACTTGCGACCGCTCGAATATGAGGGCGAGAACGGGATCGGGGCGATCCTGCATGGGCTCGAGCGATTCGGATGGACCCCGGTTCGCGAGGCCGGAAAGACTATCGCACTCACCCTCGATGGCCAGGCCATCACCCTCGAGCCAGGCGGCCAGCTCGAGCTCTCGGGCGCCCAGCTCGAGACCGTGCACCAAACCTGTGACGAGGTGAACGTCCACCTCGAACAAGTACGCACCGTGGCCGAGGAGCTCGGTATCGGCTTTTTCGGTATCGGCTTTCAACCCAAGTGGGGGCTCGACGAGATCCCGGTAATGCCCAAGGGGCGCTACCGGATCATGCGCGCCTACATGCCCACGCGCGGCAAGCTCGGCCTCGAGATGATGTTCCGCACATGTACGGTGCAGACCAACCTCGACTTCGAATCCGAGGCTGACATGGTGCGGAAGTTCCGCGTCGCTCTCGCACTACAGCCGATTGCCACGGCGCTCTACGCGAACTCACCCTTCACCGACGGCAAGCCCAATGGGTATCTGAGCTACCGCAGCCACGTGTGGACCGACACCGACGCCGATCGCTGCGGCACGCTTCCCTTCGTCTTCGAGGACGGCATGGGATTCGAGCGCTACGCCGAACATGCGCTCGACGTGCCGATGTATTTCGCCTATCGCGACGGGACCTACGTCGATGCCTCGGGGCAGTCGTTTCGCGATTTCATGGCAGGCCGTCTGGCGGCGCTGCCCGGTGAGCTCCCCCGTCTGCGCGACTGGGAGGACCATCTCACCACGCTGTTTCCCGAGGTGCGGCTCAAGCGGTTCCTGGAGATGCGGGGCGCCGACGGCGGGCCGTGGCGGCGGCTTTGCGCGCTGCCCGCGTTCTGGGTCGGGCTGCTGTATGACGGCGCGGCGCTCGATGCGGCGTGGGACGCGGTCAAGACGTGGACCGCGGAAGAGCGCGAGCAGATGCGCCGCGAGGTGCCGCGCCTGGGCCTGGGCACGCCGTTCCGCAACCGCACCGTGGGCGATATCGCGCGCGAGGCGGTGGAGATCGCCACCGCCGGCCTGCGCGGGCGCGGGCGCGAGGACCGCTACGGCGAAACCGAGGTGCATTTCCTCGATTCGCTTCATGTCATCCTGGAGGCCGGGCGCACCCCCGCAGAGGAGCACTTGATCGCGTTCGAGGGTCGCTGGGGCCGTAGCGTCGACCCGATGTTCACCGAGAATACCTACTAGCGGCGGGACGCGAGACCGGTCCGCCGGCCGCTATTCCGTCTCGACCGTCCGCTCGCGCAGCGCGCCCAGCAGTCCCTCGACCTGGCCGCCGTTGCTGCGGATCACGGCCGCGAATTCGTCACGCTGGGTGATCGCCAGACTGACGCCCTCAACGGTGACATCGACGATCCGATAGTCCTTGCCGGTGCGCCTGACCCGCCAGTCAACACGCACCTCGGGAAAGCCCGAAGCGATGATCTCGCTCCGCACCACCGTGTCCTCGCCGCCGCGGCTCAGCGTATCGACGATGCGCAAGGTCTCGCCTCCGTACTGACCAAGACGCCTGGCGTAGGTTCGAACCACGAACTCGAGAAACAGGGTCTCGAACTCGTTGCGCTCGGCAGGCGTCGCCACCCTCCAGTAGCGGCCGAGGACGAAGCGTCCGATGACGCGGACGTCGAAGGCGCGCACCAGAAAGTCGCGGAACTCGCTCTCGCGTTGGGCCTCGCTCAGCGTTTCGTCGGCCAGCGTTTGGATCGCCTCGTCGGCGAGGGTTCGAATGAACTCATCCGCCGTGTCAGGCGCGGCGGTGGCGCCCGCGATGGCCACGGAAGTGACAAGCCACGCAGCGGTGGCAAGCGACAAGACGATCCGTCGTGACGGCATGCGCGGCGCGACAGCTAGTCGGCGACGAGCGAAACCTCGTCCGCCCCGTCCTCGTCGAACTCCAAGGTGATCTCCGGCACCGGAACCATGGGCGAGGGTTCGCCGTTCCGGATCTCGTCGGCGCGCTGCTGGCGATAGAGACTGCGAACGGTGGCGTAGAAATCGATGGAGGTGCGTTCGATCTCGTCGAGCGTCTCGACGCTGCGCGAGCGCGAATCGACGGCGCGAACGCCGTAGCGCACGATCGACAGCCATTCGACATCGTTGTTGTCGAACACATAGGTCAGAGGGTCGATGAAGTAATCGACCACCAGTCCGACCGAATCGCGCGGTGGCGAGGGACCGAGGATCGGAAGCACGAGGAAAGGACCTTCGGGGAACCCCCAAACGCCCAGGGTCTGGCCGAAGTCCTCGTCGTGGCGCTTCAAACCCATGCCGGCGGCAACTTCCAGCAACCCGGCGATGCCGATCGTCGAGTTGATGGCGAAACGTGCGGCGGTAGTGCCGGCGCGCTCCGCGCTCCCCTGTAGAACATCGTTGGCGAGCACCACCGGTGTCTCAAGGTTGTCGAGGAAGTTGCGCACGCCGTCGCGGCCGGGCTTTGGGATCACGTCGCGGTAGGCGATGGCCACGGGCCGCAGCAGCGCCTTGTCGAGGGCGAGATTGAAACCGAAGATCGCTCGGTTCAGCGGTTCGAGCGGATCGTTGATTTCGGCGGACACGGCCACGGCGTCCGGGCCCTGGCCCGGGCTCGCGCATGCGGCGAGCACAACCAGCACCGCCGCGGTTCCGGCGAGCCGAGCAGACCAGAGGGGGCGCGGGGCTAAATCCATAGGGGGCAAAATGCGGCCAATTCAAAACCAACGCTACTGGCCAGCGGACAGCGCACACCACGGCGCGCCGGCCTCAGCCGAGCCGTGAATTGGGTACCACAACAAGGTTGCAAAGGCTAGGTACGCGACACCCCCTCCGTCATCGTCGCCGCGCCTGTTGCAAAAATGTCGCTACCGGGGAGGCCCGGTTCGGCGCCCGCCAGCGGTGCTGTCAAATACGTCCGTTCTATGCTTAGGTTCGCGCCCGCTTTTTCCGCCGTGGCGCTTCCGTTGGTAGCCGAGATGTCCAAGACCCGAATTCGCCCGGCCAGCGTGGCTGGCGCACCCCCTGCAGGGCGATGAACCCGCGATTGTATCCGGAAGGGCGCGGCCAGCTCGAGCGCATCCTTGACGCCGGCATCTTCGCCGTCACCGCCGAGGTGACGCCGCCGCTTTCGAGCGACCCCCGAGAACTGCTGGATCGTGCCAGCCCGCTAAAGGATCTCGCCGATGCGGTAAACGTCACCGACGGGGTCAGGGCCCGCGCCCACATGGCCAGTTTGGCGTCCGCCGCCACCTTGGCCGCGGCCGGCATCGAACCGGTGCTTCAGCTTATCACTCGCGATCGCAACCGCATCGCGCTTCAGGGGCTGCTGTTGGGCGCGGCGGCGCTCGGAATTCGCAACATTCTGTGCTTGGCCGGCGATCCCCCTGCCGCCGGCGATCAGCCGATGGCCAAACCGGTATTCGACCTGACGAGCCCCGAGCTGATCGCCACCGCGACCGCCATGCGCGACCAAGGCACGATCCCCTCGGGGCGCGAGATCACCACGGCACCGCGTCTGTTCGTCGGCACTACCGACACGCCCATCGATCCGCCAACTGGCTGGAAACCTGACCGACTCGAGGCCAAAGTGAAAGCCGGCGCCGATTTCATCCAGACCCAGTTGTGTTTCGATGTCGACGTGGTGCGGCGCTACACCGCCCGACTCGAAGAGGTAGGCATCGGCCGAGGGGTACCGATGCTGGTGGGCATCGGCCCTCTGGGCTCGGCAGGTGCGCCGCGCTGGATGCGAGAAAATCTACCCGGTACAGTGGTCCCCGACGCCGTGGTCCGGCGCATGGAAGGTGCTAGCGATACCAAACGCGAGGGCCGCCGGATCTGCGTCGAGCTCATGCAGGAACTCCAGGATGTCCCCGGAGTCGCCGGGGTCCACCTGATGGCGCCGCGCAACGAGGCCGAGGTTCCGCGCGCGATCGAGGATTCAGGAGTTTTGTCCGCTCGAGCGCAGGTATCCGCCGCCGGCTAGCAGCGCCACCCTCGACACCAGAACGGTCTAGACTAGCGATTCGCGCCATTTTCTTGTGGTTTGTGGTATGAATCGGCGGCCGCGCGGCGCCCACGGGCCGCCGTTCCGGTCTGTTGCGTGCGTAAGATTCGAAGGTCGCCGCGATGTCCGATGCCCTGGACGGAGATTTCGCAAAGTCCGCAGATTGCAAGACGGTCAAGGACTTCTACGCGCCGCGCGCGCGAGGTGATCAGCCGCATTTGCCGTTCCTTCCTCGACCACCTGTTTATCACCCCGACCGAGCTTCTCCACCACCGCGAGTACCAAAAGCGGTTCTCGCTGGCCGGCAACGCGCTCGAGACCGCGGTCCAGAAAGCCGCGCTCGCCCAAGTTCGCGACACCCCGCGCAGCGTGACGGACAGGATCAAGGAGCTGCACGTGCTGCTCGACGATTTCCCGGGGCTGCTGCGCAAGGCGGCGCGCGGCGCGGGCGAGCTTGAGATCACAGAAGAGACCTACGTCGAGACGGTGCGCGCGGTGATCGACAAGAGCGCGGTGCCGGACCGCGACGCGCGCGTCTTCTATCTGCTTAGCCTTCATATGGAAGGCTGCGATTCGTGGGCGGCGAAAATCGAACGGCTGCTGGCGCTGGTCAGCGATGGCTTGGCTGCCGATGAGCAGCGCTACATCGACGTCATCGTCGGCGAGTGCCTGCGCAGCAAGGTAGCCGTCGATACCCTATTCGGAGGGTATGAGCTCCTGCAGGACCGGCTCGATCAGGTGGTCGATCTGCACGACGCTCGCTATGCCCTGCAACCCGAAGCGAAACCGGTTCTGGCACGGCTGAACGAGGTCATGCGGGAGGGTGAATGGCCGACCGTCCAGGCGGCGCTGGGCGCCAACTTGCACGGCATTCTGGCAACCTGGACGCCGCTGGTTTCGAGCGATTTCATGCACGAACTGCGGGCGATCGGCATCATCTACCGCCGGGTTGGCGAGGGTACCCGGGTGATCGGCGGCGCGCGTACGATCGAGCTCATCGAGCGACGATTGAGCCGCACGCTGTCGATTGAAAACATTACCGAGCGGCTATACGAGTTTCCCAGCAAGTCGCAGCAGATATCCCTCCTTCTCGATCTCGAATCGATCGTGGTCGGCAAGCACAACCAGACCATGGTGGAAAACTACATCGACTACATCTTCGGAGACCCGAAGATCGGCGAGCGGATTCTGGCCGAGCAAGACAGCGACGAGCGGCGTCTCGTCGGCGTGGCCTCGCTCCGCGCCGCGTTCCTCCGCTCTTCGCTGCGCGACATCGCCAAGGACAAGTACACCCGAGTCCTCGGCGATCTCCACGAGAGTTACCTCGAGCGGATCGATTTCTTTGGGCGTCTCGATTCGGAAGCGTCCCCGGCCCCGGAGAAGGCCCGGCGACTGATGACGCTGTTCGCCGAGGGCGGCTTCCTCGGCGGCGCCAACCTCGAGGCGGCGCGAAACCTCTTGCGCGGCTATATTCGAGAGCCCGGATTCCTCGAAGGCTATCTTGATGGCGCCGAGGGCGATAGGCAGCGCAAGGCGCGGCTCCGGGAACTCCAACAAAACCTCAAGACGGCGGGGATCCAGGGCTAGCGGTTGTCTGGGGTCTTCACCCGGCGAGCGCGGCGATGCCGGGAAGCTCCCTGCCCTCCAACCACTCGAGGAACGCGCCACCCGCGGCCGAGACGTAGGTGAATCGCGCGGCGGCGCCGGCATGTTCAAGCGCTGCGACGGTGTCGCCTCCGCCAGCGACGCTCAAGAGATCCCCGCTGGCGGTGAGCGACGCGGCGGCGTTGGCGGCGGCGTTGGTGCCGGCGTCGAACGGGGGCGTCTCGAACGCGCCCAAGGGTCCATTCCATACCAGCGTCCGGCTTCGCTCCAGCGCCCGCTCGAGCGCACGGACCGTGGCCGGTCCGACGTCGAGGCTCATCGTATCCTCGGGCACCGCCGTGGCGGCAACCGTGCGAACGGCGGCGCCAGGCGCAAGTTCGGCCGCGACCACGACGTCTTCGGGGAGGAGGAGTGCGCAGCCAGCGGCCGCGGCGGCGGTTTCGACCGCGCCCGCCTCGGCGGCGAGGTCGGCCTCCCACAGGCTGCGGCCGATACTGTGACCGCGGGCTCTGAGAAAAGTGTTGGCCATGGCGCCGCCGACGGCCAGCGTATCCACGTGACCGACGAGGCTGTGGAGGAGGCCGAGTTTGGTCGAGACCTTGGCGCCGCCGACGACGGCCATGAGCGGCCGCTGGGGTACCTCGAGGACACTCTCGAGCGCCTCGATCTCGGCTTGCATCGCCCGCCCGGCAACCGCCGGCAATAGCCTCGGCAGGCCGACCACCGAGGCGTGCGCGCGGTGGGCGCAGGAAAATGCGTCGCCGACGTATAGATCGCCGAGCGCCGCCAGGGCCGCCGCGAATCCGGCGTCGTTGGCTTCCTCGCCGGCGTGGAAGCGCAGGTTCTCCAGCAGCGCGACCTCGCCACCCCCGCCGAGCTCGCCGACGACCGCCGCCGCTCTCTCGCCAATGCAATCGGGCGCGAAAGCGGGCGCAGCGCCGCCGAATGCCTCGCCGAGCGGTCCGATCAGCGGTTGCAGAGAGAACGCCGGGTCCGCGCCCTCGGGGCGCCCGAAGTGAGATATCAGCGCGATGCGCGCACCCGCGGCGCGAAGCTCCGCAATCGTCGGCGCCAACCGCGTGATGCGGGTCCAATCGGTCGGCGTACCATCGCGCATGGGCACATTGAGGTCGGCGCGGACCAATACCACACGGCCGCCGGCTTTGAGGTTATCGAGCGTCCGCAATCGGGCCACCGCCGCCCTCCTGTCTAGCCCCACAGCGCCGGCCGGGCCGGGTGCATGACACTGCCTTCGTAGCGGATGCCCGGGGAGCGATCGGCGTCGAGCAGCAGCGGGCCGTCGAGGTCGACGTAGGCCGCGGCGGCGCCCAGGAGCGCTGCCGGGGCCATGCCGAGCGAAGTGCCGAGCATACAGCCGAGCATGATCCCAAAGCCGCGCGCCTGCGCCTGGTGCGCCAGTTCCAGCGCCGCGGTCAGGCCACCGGTCTTGTCGAGCTTGAGGTTCACGAACTCGTAGCGCCCGTCGAGACTCTCGAGTTCGCCATCGCCGCGGCACGATTCATCGGCGCACACGGGGACCGCGCGGTCCAGCCCGCTCAGCGCGTCGTCTTGGCCCGCGGCCAGCGGCTGTTCGATCAATTCGACGCCCAGAGCCGCCAGGGCCGGTGCCGAGCGCGCAAAGACCTCCGGCGTCCAGGCTTCGTTGGCGTCCACGATCAGCCGCGAACCCGGAGCACTTTCGCGCACTGCGTGTACGCGTTCGACGTCGCCGTGGCCGCCGAGCTTGAGCTTGAGAAGCGGCCGCTGTGCCGCGGCCGCGGCGGCGGCCATGCGCTCGGGCGTGTCGAGCGAGAGCGTGTAGGCGGTGATAAGCGGCCCCGGTTCGGGCACGCCGGCAAGCCGCCACGCCGGCGTTCCGGTTGTTTTCGCCTCGAGGTCCCAAAGCGCGGCGTCGATCGCGTTGCGGGCGGCGCCGGCGGCCAGACGGCCCTGCAGTCCGGTCCGCGAGAGCCCGCCTTCGATCTCGCCCCTGACCTCGGCGATCTGGCGCACCGCGCTCTCAGGGCTCTCGCCGTAGCGCGGGTAGGGAACGCATTCGCCACGCCCCAACGCACCGTCCTCGGCGATCTCGACGACGACGACCTCGGCGCTCGTCTTGGTGCCGCGCGAGATGGTAAAGGCGCCGCGAATCGGCCACGATTCCTGGCGAACCGAAAGCGCGCGCGCACTCACGCGAGCTGGTCGACAATGGGAGCCACGCCCATCGTCATCGGATCGACGCAAGGCACTCCGTGCGCCCCTTGGAGCTCGTGAGCCAGCGCCGCGCCCGCGTTGGCTTCGAGCTCGCCGGCGTTGAGTGCGATGCCGACGAAGCGGGCCGCGGGGTTGGTGAGCCGCGCCGCGGCAAGATTGGCCTCGATGCAGGTCCCGATGTCGGGCAGCGCGTAGTCAGGCAAACCACGCGCGTGGCGCCGCGTCGGCTCGTGGCACATCACCAGTGCGTCCGCCTGCGCGCCGTGCAGCAAGCCGAGGCTTACGCCGGCGTACGCGGGGTGGAACAGCGAACCCTGGCCTTCGATCAGGTCCCAGTGGTCCTCGGCCGCGTCCGGGGCCAACCACTCGATGGCGCCCGAAATGAAGTCCGCCACCACGGCGTCTACCGCGACCCCTTGGCCGGCGATCAGGATGCCGGTCTGACCGGTCGCCCGGAAATCGGCCGCGATGTCGCGACGGCGCATCTCGCGTTCGATCGCCAGCGCCGTGTACATCTTGCCGCTCGAGCAATCGGTCCCGACGGTCAGCAGGCGTTTGCCGCCGCGCTTGGCCCCGGTGCCGGTCTTGAATTCCTGGGGTGGCTGGCGAAGGTCGAACAATCGGCCCCCGGCGCGCTCGGCGGCGGCGCCCACGCCGGGGATGTCGGCGAGCCTGGCGTGCATACCGCTGGCGACGTCGAGGCCGTGCTCGAGGGCGTCGAGAATGGTCGCTGTCCAGTTCTCCTGGACGAAGCCGCCTTGGTTGGCGACGCCCAGGACCAGCGTCCGCGCACCACGCTGTGCGGCCTCGGCCGGCGTCAGCTCGGCGAGGCCGGCATCGGCGTTGCAGCCATCAAGGCGAAGCTGGCCAAGGCACCACTCGGGCCGCCAGGTTGCGACGCCGCTCGCGGTCTTGGCCGCCAGCTGGTCGCGGGCGTCGCCCAGGAACAGCAGGTAGGGAGGCTCCACCATCACCGTGGCGCCGCTCGAACGTCCGGGCCCACGCGGCTCCCATGTTCGGCCTCGAGGCGCGCGCGCTCGGCGGCTTCCGCGGCGGCGTACTCGGCGCTCGCCCAGACGCGGTGATCGCCGGCCGCATAGGCGAGCGCGTTACGGTAATACGCGAAGGCATTCACCCGGTTGGCCACGAAGTTCTCGCGCGGTCCGATGATCCGCGCCGGTACACCCACCGCGATCGAGTTGGCGGGAACCTCGGTGCCCTCGCGCAACAGCGCGCCGGCGCCGACGATGCAGTTGTCGCCGATAACGCAGCCATCCATGATTGTCGCGTTGAGCCCAATCAGACAGTTCGCGCCGATGGTCGATCCGTGAACCACGGCGTGGTGGGTGATCGAGCAATAGGGGCCGATGCGGACGCCGGACCCGAAATCGACGTGGACCATCACGAAGTCCTGAAGGTTGGTGAAGGCGCCGATGTCGACGTCGTGGACCTCGGCCCGGATCACCGTGTTGGCCCATACCGAGGCGCCCTCGGCCAGCCGTATACGGCCGTGGAGTGTGGCGCTGGGGTGAACGTAGGCGGGGTTGTCGAGGACGACGTCGGGGCCGAAATCGCGGGCGCCGCCCATCCTATTCGGCAGCGTCGAACAGGGCGTCGCGTTCCGAGGTCGATGGGGGTGCTCCGCGGTTGAGCTCGATCGCCCGGTCCTGGTAGTAGGCGCTGCGCAACGCCGCGTAGTAATCGACCGCGGTGTCCCGCAGCTCTTCGAGCGGCACCAGCAGCCTTTCCCGCTCGACCATAGCGCTGCTTGCCGAGACGGCGATCTTGGCGCCGGTATCGAGGACGTAGGTCAAAGGATCGAAGAAGAGATCGACGCTCCAGCCCACGGCATCCCGTGCCGTGCTCGGCCCCAACAGGGGCAACACGAGGTACGGTCCCGGACCCAGGCCGTAGGCGTGCAGCGTCTGTCCGAAATCGGCCGGGTGATGCTCGAGGCCGAAGAAACCGGCGACATCGAACAGTCCAAGGACGCCGATCGTCGTGTTGATGATGAAACGTCCCGCGGTAATCGTGGCGCCGTTGACCTCGAGCTGCAACAGGTCGTTGACGAGGATCACCGGCCCCTTGAGATTAAGGAAGAAGCGTTGCACCGCCTCTTTGGCGACCCGCGGCGTGATAAACCCGTAGACCGTCGCGGTAGGCCGCAGGATGAACAGGTCGACGCCGTCGTTGAACGCGAAAACAACACGGTTGAAGCCCTCGATGGGATCGCTGATCGTCTCGGCACCGCCGCCGAGGGAAACCAATTCGACGCGCTGTTGGGGCGCCGCCGGCCGCGCCGGTGCCAGCTCGACCAGGTCGTCGAACCGAGGCGCGGGGCGTCCCCCTCCGCCGGCGATGATCGCCGCGGCGAATCCCGGATACGCCGCCATCGCCTCGGTGACGATCGAATTCCTATGCTCAGGCGCGACCCGTACCGCCGCGGCGACGATGTCCCCGGTCATCGTCGGATGGGCCGCGATGCCGGCGATGACGATCGCGCTCAACGTCGACGCGGCGCGCTCGCGCGCCTGACGCGCCAGGGTTACCGCGAGGTCCCGGTTGTTGAGTTGGAGCGCAATCGTCGTCTCCCGATCGGAGAGTACGCGCAGGGTCTGCGCCGCCCGTTCGATGCTCGCGGCGAGCGGCGCCGGCACCGCGGCTTCCGCCAGCGACGGAAGCCCGAGCGCCAGGGCGCTGACCAGCGCGATCCCACAGCTCCACTCCCGCACGCGGCGAAGGCCCTGCATTGGGCTAGCGTTGCCACTCGCGGACGAGCCGCTCGGCTTCGCGGACCGCCTCGGCGTTCAGGTGCGCGAGGAACTCCTTGCGCCGCTCGAGGGCCGCGGCGAACCCTTGGTCCGCCGCAAGTGTGGTCCACGCCAGCGCCCGGGCCTCGTCCTTGGCGACCCCCTCGCCGCGGGCGTAACGGGCGCCAACCTTGTCCTGGGCCTTGGCGTAACCCTGCTTCGCGGCGCGCAGGAACCAACGGAACGACGTCTCCAGATTCGCTCTGGTGCCAGCGCCGTCGCGGTACATCTTGCCAAGGCTATATTGCGCCCGGTCGAAGCCCTGCTGCGCCGCCTTGCGGACCCAGAAGAAAGCCTCCTCGGCGTCAGCCTCGACGCCCAGTCCGGCGTCATACATCTTGCCGAGCGTGTACTGCGAGCGCGCGAGTCCCTGGTTGGCGGCCTTCTTGAGCCATGCGATCGCCGCCACGAAATCCTGCGGCGAGCCTTCGCCCGCGATCAAGCTGGACGCCAGATTGTGCTGGGCCGCGGAGTAGCCTAGCTCGGCCGCCTCGCGCCACAATTCGACGGCGCGCGCGGCGTCCTGGCGAACGCCCTTGCCCTGATCGAACAGGATTCCGAGGTTGTATTGCGCGCGGGCGTCTCCCTGCTCGGCCAGCGGCCACCATTGCTCCTGGGCGGCGACAAAATCACCGCGCTGATAGGCCTGCCACCCCGTGTCGAAGTCGGCCGCCACCGCCGCCTCCGCGAGCGTGAGGACGAGGAGCGCTAGGAACGAGGCGCGCAGCGCTCTCACCGGATTCGCCGCGCTCAGCAGGTTTGCCCGTTCCATCTCAGTTCCGCGACGCGGTGGCCGATACCTTGTTCGTATGAGCCCGGAGCGCGGCGATCAGGCCGTCGACGCCCCTGCTCTGGATCACCGCGGAGAACTCGGAACGCTTGGTCACCGCCATGCTGACCCCCTCGATGGTGATATCAATGATGCGCTGCCGGCCGTCGATGTTCCGGACCCGCCACTCGGCGCTGATCGCGGGCCCGCTCGGGCGCGCGATCTCGGTCTGCACCAGTGAATCCTTCTCGCCCGCCCGGCGCTCGGCGACGATCGTCATGGTCTCGCCGGCATAGCCGCCGAGCCGCGAAGAATAGGTCTGCAACACGTAATCGCCGAACACCTCGAGGTAGTCGCTTCGCTGCTCGGCCGTAGCCCGCCGCCAGTGCGGCCCCAACGCGAAGCGGCCGATGAAACCCAAGTCGAAGCCCTGCCGCAGGAGGCCGCGGAAACGGGCCTCGCGGTCACCGAGGTCGGTATCGGTGGTGCGCAGGACGTTGATCGCCTGATCGCCCAGCTGGGCCACGAACTCCGAGGCTGACCCAGTCGCGGAGGACGCCCCGTGCGCGGCGAGGGTGAATGCCGTCACCAAGATGAACAGTCGGGCAATCGCCATTTGCTTCAACTCTTCGCGCCGCCGTCGTATGGACGCCGGCATGTTTTCATTTCCCAGCGTTTCGTGCAACGGCGAAGGAAAGCGCGGTGATCATTCGATGCCCGGCGTAGCTGTGAACAAAACTGTGGAAAATATGTTGGTGAATTGTGGGGATTTTTGTTACTTTTGCACAACTTTTTTCTAGAATTAGATGTTTTATTATTGCGGTTTTTGGTCCGACTAGTCAATATTCTTGCGGTACGAAACTGTCATTGTCTTGCCCGTCCGTCCTTACATGGCGGGCACACCGCCGGAAACCCCGGCGTGGGACGGCAAGGCCCTTCTTCGCCGCGCTGTGTGCGGCCGATGGAGGCCGACGGTCTTAGGACCGCGTGACGAGCTATGGATCTCAAGCAGGGCCGGGCTAAATGCCTGCGGTCTGCTGGGCTCGGCACGAGGTGGTATCGGTTGGGCTTCGCGTGCTCCGCCACGGCGGTAGCCGCGATGCCGGGCCGGACTGCCGGCTCGGCTCGCGCCACCGGTGAGGTTGCCGTCCTCTCCCTGATGGCACCCCGGTTGTGTAGCGCGAAGAGTTGAGTCCGCCGCTTCGCGCCAAGGTCGATCCTTGGGATCGCGAACGCGGGGGCCGTCGGTGACACGGCTTCGTGCCAGGGTGCTTGAATAGGGCGCCAGGTACGCGAAGCAGGCGCAATGCGATGCTGGGGCCGTTCTGGCCCGCGTACCTGGCGCCCCTTTTTTCGCTTGCGCGTGGGACCCGCCGTTCGCGCTCGGTTAGGCTAGTCTAACCGGCGCCGGCGCGTAGCTGCGGCGGCTCGTGCGGCTCGAGCGCTTGGCGGTGTACCCATCCGGCCAGGGCGACGGGATCGACCGGCCGGCATATGTAGTAACCCTGGGCGGTGGTGCAGCGGAGCTGCAACAGCATGTCCCAGGTCTCTCGGTCTTCGACCCCCTCGGCGACCACGTCGAGACCGAGATTGTGGCCGAGATCGACGACCGAGCGCACGATCACGGCGTCATCATTGCTTTCCTGCATGCTGAGCACGAAGGACTTGTCGACCTTGATCTCGCTCACCGGCAGCTTGCGGATGTAGGCGAGTGAGGTGTAGCCGGTGCCGAAGTCGTCGATCGAGATTCGTACGCCCATCCGGTCCAGGCGATGGACCGTCTCGGTCGCCCGCACGACATCCGACATGATCGAGCTCTCGGTGATCTCGAATACGAGGTGATCCGCCGATATTCCCCATTTCCGCAGCAATTCGTCCACCTGATCGGGAAAATCGGTGTTGTGCAGGGTCGTCGGCGAGAGGTTCACTGCGACCGGCACGACCAGCCCCTCGGCGCGCCATTTGCTCTGCTGCGCCAGCGCGCCCTCGAGCACCCAATGGGTAAGCGGAATCATGAGGCCGGTTTCCTCGGCTAAGGGTATGAATTTGTCGGGCGGGACCATGCCGTGCCGGCTGCTCTGCCAGCGCAGCAGCGCTTCCGCGCCGCACAGCGATCCGCTCTCGAAATTGACCTTGGGCTGGTAATGGATGGCCATCTCGTTTTGCTCGATGGCGGCCCTCAGATCGCCGGTTAGCGCGATGCGATCGATGCCCTCGCGGTCGTCCTCGCCGGAGAAGATGGCGAACCCGCTGTTGTCGCGCTTGGCCAGGATGACCGCCGCCTCGGCATGCCGCATCATCGCTGCAGCGTCCTCGCCGTGGGCCGGATAGAGCGAGATGCCGATGCTTATTCCGAGTGCCAGCCGATGGCCCTGGATGACAAACGGACGCGCCATCGCGTTGACGATGCGCTCGGCCGTGATCACTGCGCCCGCGGGCATGGTGCCGGCGGACAGGAGGCCGGCGAATTCGTCGCCGCCCATTCGCGCGAGCGCGTCCGATTCGCGAGCGACGGCGCGTAGCCGCGCCGCCACTTCCTGCAGTAGGCGGTCGCCGATGCGGTGCCCGAGCGCCTTATTGACGCTGCCGAAGCGGTTGAGGTCCATGCTCAGCAGCGCAAGTGGACGCCCTTCGCGGCGCGCCATCGCGATCATCTGCTTGACGCGATCCAAGAACAGTGCCCGCCCGGCCAGCCCGGTCAGTTGGTCGTAGACGTCGTGCCGGATCACATTGCGCGCCAAGAGGTCGGTTTGATGTTCGGCCCAGCACACCCGAACGGCCCCGGCGAGGGCTCGTGCGACGCGGTGCGACGAAAGCTGACTGACCTCGAAACACTCCAAGGCCCCAGCCTCGATCAATGCGCTGACGGCGGCCTCGTCGATCTCCGCGGTGAGCACGACGATGGGCGTCTTGACTCGATTGGCGCGGAGCTCGCGGACGACGTCGATCGCGTCGGCATCCAAGAGCGCGGCATCGACGATGGCGCAGCCCCATTTGCCGGTGACCAGTGAGGCCACTGCGGCCTCGGCATCGGCCACGTAGGAAGGCGAGACGTCGAGCGGCGACCGTTCGAGCGCCGGTCCCAGCGTCGAGCGCACGGTCTCATCGGAGGTCGCCACGAGTATCTTGAAAGATTCGGTTCGCATGGTCGTCATCCGGTTCTATTGCCCTTGTGTGAATAAGGGCTTAATCGCCGTCGACGGAAAGACGTGGCTTAGGGAATTAGCAGGTAGTCGAGCCGGCCTACCGAGCGCACCGGCAGCTCGCGCACCGTGGTACCCGAAAGCAGCATGAGCGGTACCGGCACACCGGCCTCGCCAAGAGCGAAGACGTTGCGCAGGAAGTCCGCAAGCGAGACCACGGGCTGACCGCCGACACTTAGAATAATGTCGCCGACGACCACGCCGGCGCTCCCGGCGGGGCCTTCCGGGGCGAGGTGGCTGACGATCAGTCGTCCAAGATTCTCGGCCACGAACATGCCCAGCCAAGGACGCTGCGGGCGGCGTGACCGGCCGTGGCTCAAAAGATCGTCGAATACGCTCGCGAGCGCGTCGATCGGCACGAACATATTGCCGGGCAACGCCCGGTCATCCGCAGCGGCATTGTTGACCATCAGCGATCCGACGCCTGCCAGCCGGCCGTCGCGGCCGACAAGCGCGGCCCCGGCCCAGTTGTCGTGCGGCGGCGTGGTGAAGATCGCCTCGTCCAGCAGGTACTCCCAGTAGCCGGCGAAGGTGCGGCGAGAGACCACGCACGCACCGGTGATCGCCCCGGGCTCGGGGCCGCTGGAGATCAGCGCAACCGGTTCGCGCGGCCCGATACCGGCGGACACGCCGAGCACGAGCGGCGGGCCGGGGAGCTGGTCCTCGGCGCGCACCAGCCCGAACCCGGATTCGTGGTCATAGCCGATGACGCGCGCCGGAATCGCGCGGCCGTCGCCGGTCCGTACGCGTACCGCACGCGCCTCGACGATCAGGTAGCCGATGGTCAGCACGAGGCCGTCGCCGTCGATCAAGATGCCGTTGCCCTCGCGCCGCGTCCCCAGCGCCTCGGCGGTACGCGCCTCGGAGGGAATCTCGGCGGCGAGGCGGACCACCGCCGCGGCGATCTCGGGACCAAAGTCGCGCGCCGGCGGCGGCAAGCGATTCTCGGCCCGAGTGGCGCCAGGGATCACGAGCGGCAGCAAATCGCCGGGGCGCGCGCTACGGCTCATGACCCGGATCGGTCCATCGGCTGGAGCATCGGCAGATCCAATCCGTGCTCGGCCGCGCAGGCGATCGCGTCTTCGTAGCCGGCGTCGGCGTGGCGCATCACCCCGCTCGCCGGATCGTTCGTCAGCACGTCGCGGATGCGGCGCGCCGCGGCCTCGGTACCATCGCACACGATCGCCATTCCAGCGTGCTGCGAATACCCGATGCCGACCCCGCCGCCGTGGTGAATGCTGACCCAGGTCGCGCCGCTGGCGCAGTTGAGGAGTGCGTTGAGGAGCGGCCAGTCGGCGACCGCGTCGGAGCCGTCGCGCATATCCTCGGTTTCGCGGTGGGGGCTGGCCACCGAGCCCGAATCGAGGTGATCGCGACCGATCACCACCGGGGCGGAGAGCTCCCCCGAGGCGACCATGTCGTTGAACGCGAGTCCCGCCTTGGCGCGCGCACCGAGGCCCAGCCAGCAGATTCGCGCGGGCAGGCCCTGGAAGGGAATGTGGGCTCCCGCCATGTCAAGCCAGTGGACGAGGTCGCGGTCCTCGGCCATCAGCTCGGCGAGCTTGGCGTCGCTGCGTCGGATGTCCTCGGCCTCGCCCGAAAGCGCGACCCAGCGGAAGGGTCCCTTGCCGCGGCAGAACATAGGCCGGATATAGGCCGGCACAAAGCCGGGGTAATCGAAGGCATCGTCGACCCCTGCGTCCTTGGCCATTTGGCGGATGTTGTTGCCGTAATCGACGGCCGGGACGTCGGCGCGATGGAAGGCGAGGATGGCGCGCACCTCGGCGGCGATCGATTGCTTGGCCGCCTGCGCGACCGCGGCGGGATCAACTTGTTGCATGTCCTCCCAGCGGGCGACCGTCCAACCCGCGGGCAGGTAGCCGTGCACCGGGTCGTGGGCCGAGGTCTGGTCGGTGACGAGATCGGGGCGGACGCCGCGGCGCAGGAGCTCGGGGTAGACCTCGGCGGCGTTGCCGAGGAGGCCGACCGAGCGCGCCCGTCCCGCCGCGCAGGCATCGCGCACCAACCCAATCGCCTCGTCGAGGTCGCGGCTCATGCACTCGAGGTAGCCCTCGGCGATGCGTCGCTCGATGCGGCCCGCTCGGCACTCGACCGCCAGCATCGAGGCCCCGGCCAGAGTCGCGGCGAGCGGCTGGGCGCCGCCCATGCCGCCGAGCCCGGCGGTCAGAATCCAACGGCCGCCGAGGTCGCCGCCGTAGTGCTTGCGGCCGGCTTCGGCGAAGGTCTCGTAGGTACCCTGCACGATGCCCTGGCTGCCGATATAGATCCACGAGCCCGCGGTCATCTGGCCGTACATCATCAGGCCGCGGCGGTCGAGTTCGTCGAAGTGCTCGAGGGTGGCCCAGCGGCCCACCAGATTGCTGTTGGCGATCAGTACCCGGGGCGCGTCGAGCCGGGTATGGAATATTCCGACCGGCTTGCCCGACTGGACCAACAGCGTTTCCTCGTCGCCCAGCCGGGTAAGCGCGGCGACGATGCGCTCGTAGCATTCCCAGTTGCGCGCGGCGCGCCCGGTACCGCCGTAGACGACCAGCGCTTCGGGGTCTTCGGCGACCTCGGCGTCGAGGTTGTTCATCAGCAGGCGCAGCGGCGCTTCGGTCTGCCAGCTCCGCGCGGTGAGTCGCCGGCCGCGCGGCGCACGAACCCGGTGCGCGTTGCCGAGGCGCGCGGCGGCCCCATCCCTTGGTATCGTGGCCGGAGGCATTTGGGCTAGGCTACAAAGCCGGTGAGGCGCAGTAAAGCGGGGTGCGATCGCGGTGACGATGCCGGCGTGGGACGGCCTGTGGATTGGCGCCGATTTGGCTACGATGACGCCGGGCGGCGAGCCCTACGGCGCCATCGCCGAGGGCGCGCTCGGTGTCCGCGACGGCCGCATCTCCTGGCTCGGCCGGGTGGCCGACCTGCCGGGCGACGCGGAGCGATGTGCGGCCCGCGTAGTCGACGCCGGCGGGCTGTGGATCACGCCCGGACTCATCGATTGCCACACCCACGCCGTATTCGGCGGTGACCGAGCGGCCGAGTTCGAGATGCGGCTCGGCGGCGCGAGCTACCAAGACATCGCCGCCGCGGGCGGCGGCATCCTGTCGACCGTCGCGGCGACCCGGAGCGCGCCCGAGTCGGATCTTGTCGAGGCTGCCGCGAAGCGCTTGTCCGGCCTCTCGGCCGAGGGTGTGACGACCATCGAGATAAAATCGGGCTACGGACTCGATTCCGAGACCGAGCACAAGATGCTGCGCGCCGCACGCGCCCTTGGCGAGCGATGCCCGCTCTCGGTGGTTACCAGCTATCTCGGCGCCCACACGGTGCCCCGGAGTTTCCGAGCGGGCGGGAAGGGTACCTGGCACTGGTGTGCGAGGAGGTGTTGCCGGCGGTGGCCACTGCCGGGCTCGCCGACGCCGTCGACGCCTTCTGCGAGGGGATCGCCTTTACGGCGGCCGAAACCGCCGCGGTGTTCGAGACGGCGCGAGCGCAGGGGCTGCCGGTAAAGCTGCACGCCGATCAGCTTTCGGACAGCGGCGGCGCCGCACTTGCGGCGCGCTTCGGCGCGCTCTCGGCCGATCATCTCGAATACGCCTCGGACGACGGGGTCGCGGCGCTGGCCGCCGCCGGCACCGTGGCCGTGCTGTTGCCCGGCGCCTACTACACCTTGGGCGGAGGCAGGGCGCCGCCGGTCGAGGCGTTGCGCGCCCACGGCGTGACGATCGCGGTGGCCAGCGACTGCAATCCCGGCTCCTCGCCCGCGCTATCGCTGTTGCTGATGCTCAACATGGCCTGCACGCTCTTCCGCCTGACGCCGGAGGAGGCGCTTGCCGGCATCACGCGAAACGCCGCCGCCGCGCTCGGCTTGGCCGCCGACCGTGGAACATTGAGCGTGGGCAAGCGCGCGGACTTTGCGCTTTGGGACATCGGCCATCCCGCCGAGCTCGCCTATTGGATCGGTGCCAACGCCTGCGTCGGCACGGTCAAGGACGGCGCGCCGGTAGCCCGCTAGATCAGATCCACGGACTGTTGGAGTTGCGCTCGCCGAAGGTGCGCCCCGCGGCGAATCGATCGAAGCCGAAGGGGGTGAGCTCGGCGACCTCGTCGCCGCTCGCCAGCATCTTTGCCACCAGCTTGCCGACGCCG
>CAYUNL010000004.1:41094-42276 GCA_964446055.1 uncultured Alphaproteobacteria bacterium
CGGTCATTTTGAAGCCGTGGCCGGAGTCCGCGATCATGTAGACGTTGGGCAAGATCCAGTCGAAGATCGGAACGTTGTCGGGCGTGAACGCGCCGATGCCGCCGTTGCGGCGCTCGCGAAACTCGCCGCGGCAGCCCTCGAACCGGCCCATCAGCTGGGCCAGCGCCGAGGTGAAGGCGCCGCCGAAGGTGGCCTCGGCCTGGTAGGCATCGGAGGCGTGACCATAGGGCTCGACCGCCGCCTCGGCTCCGAGCTCGATCGGTATCATGCCGCCCTGGATGCCGGGCCGCGGCATGCGCTCGGCGGCGTTCTTCCAGTAGACGTAGACCGGCTCGTCGAGCTCCTGCCCGGTGGCCTCGTCGATCACCCGGGTGTTCATCAGCTCGACGTGCAGCACCGGCGGATCGAGCCCCTCGGCATCGCGGTACTCGGCGGCGTAGACCTCGCCCTCGCGCAATCGCCAGTAGGTCCACATGTCGCGATCGGCCTCGACCTCGCCGTCGGGGTAGCGGACATCGAGCAGCCCTGGCTTGCCCAGCATCTCCCAGTGCTTGGGCATCCATGCGCCAAGGCCCAGGATCACCGCGTCGGCGGCGATGTCACCTTCGCTCGTGCGCACACCCACGACCCGATCGCCGGTGGTCTCGTATCCTGTAACCTCGACCCCGTAGCGGCAGCGCACCCCGGCTTGTGCGCACTTCTCGGCCAGGCCCCGGGCCACGTGCATGGTGCCGGCGTAGCCGCTCATCCGCTCGTGCAAGACGGCGCCGATGCCGTCGGTCTTGAAGTCGGGCCAGATGCGCTTGAGATGGCGTTGCGCGTCCTTGCCGGCGTACACCTCGGAGCGATAGTCGACGGCGGCTTGGCTGCGCTGGATGCGGTGGTAGTCCTCGGCTTGGTTGGCCTCGCCGCACGAGACGTAGCCCACCTGTTGGAAGCCGAAGTTGATGGGATCGTAGGTCCACACGTCGATCGAATGGCGGACGATGGCGTGCAGCGCCTCGGTCATATAGAAGTTGCGCACGCAGCCGCAGGCGATGCCGGTGGCGCCGGCCCCGGGTCCGGACTTGTCCAAAAGCACGATGTCCTTGCCGCTGCCGGTGCCGCGGGCCTCAAGCTCCATCGCCAGGTGCCACGCGGTCGACAGGCCGTGGACCCCGGCGCCGACGATGACGAAACGTG
>CAYUNL010000005.1:0-18027 GCA_964446055.1 uncultured Alphaproteobacteria bacterium
GGGACCGGAGCGATTGTTCGGGTCGGGCTACACCTCACAGGGGTTTTGCGAAGCGGAACCCTACCGCCGTCAGCCCGAAAGCACCGACCCCCGGGTCGCCTTCATCTTCGAGGGCCTCGGCGAGGACGAGACGATCGGCGACTTCGGGCTCGCGATGGGTGGCGCGGCGGGCGACGAGTTCGACTGCCTGCACACCAACTCGCCACCGAATACCCTGAAGCTCGCGTCCTCGTCCGATCACTCGGAGTTGTGCCTGAACTTCTCCATGCCCTACGAGCCGATCGAGCGCCAGAAGGCCAGCGTGCGAGCCGACATCAGCTACTACGAGCCGGGCGGCGGCGGCGCGGTGTTCGCGACGGGGTCGATGTGCTGGTGCCCCTCGCTCCCGCACAACGGCTATGACAACAACGTCTCGCGCATCACCGAGAACGTGCTGCGGCGCTTCGCCGGAGCCTAGTCCGGAGCCGGGCCATGCGAGCACGCGATCTTGGGATCGCGATCGGTCCGGGGACGCCGGGGGCCGACAATGCGATCACCGACGTGGCCGGCGTACGGGTCGGCCACGCGACCATTGTCGAGGGCGAGGGGCTGCTGGTGGTCGGCCAGGGACCGGTGCGCACCGGCGTCACGGTGATCTTCCCTCACGAGGGCCACGCCTGGGGCGAGCCGGTGTTCGCCGGCGCCCATCGGCTGAACGGCAATGGCGAGCTTACGGGGCTCGAGTGGGTGCGCGAATCGGGTTTATTGATGTCGCCGATCGGACTCACCAACACCCACAGCGTCGGCGTGGTGCGCGACGCGCTGGTGGCGCTCGACATCGAGGCGTTGCCAACCGAAACCCGTTTCTGGAGCCTGCCCGTGGTCGGCGAGACGTGGGATGGCCGACTGAATGACGTGAACGGGCAGCACGTGAAACCCCACCACGTGGGCCAGGCGATCGAGGCCACCAGCGCGGGCGCGGTCGTCGAAGGCAACGTCGGCGGCGGCACCGGCATGATCTGCCACGGCTTCAAGGGCGGCATCGGCACCGCCTCGCGGGTGCTTCGTTCGGAAAGTGGCGGCTACACGGTGGGCGTATTGGTCCAGGCCAACCACGGCCGGCGCGAGCGGCTGCGTGTGAACGGGGTTGACGTGGGTGTGCGCATCCCGGCCGAAGCGGTCCCATTGCCGGCGAGCGCCGCCGGCGAGGGCTCCATCATCGTCATCGTGGCGACCGATGCACCGCTGCTGCCGGGCCAGTGCACCCGGCTCGCCCAGCGGGCAGGGCTGGGGATCGCCGTCGGTGGCGGCGTGGGCGAGCACTATTCGGGCGATCTCTTCCTCGCCTTCGCCACCGGCAACCGAGGTATCCCGGCCGACCAACCCACCGCGCCCCTCGAGGTCGGAGTCCGCATGTGCACCGGCGCGGCGATGACCGCGCTGTTCGATGCCGTGGTCGATGCCACCCAAGAGGCGATCGTCAACGCGCTCCTGGCCGCCGAGACAATGACTGGGCAAAACGGCGTCACCGCTCATGCCTTGGAGCCTGAGCTGCTGGTTGCCGCGATGAAGGCCGCGGCCGCGTGAGGCGGCAGCGTCGGTGCGTTGCTGTGCTAGACTTGTGAATGGCGGACGTCGAACGCGAGATTATCGAGATTCTGGCCAAAACCTGCCGGTTCGACGCCGCGAACGTCACCGCGGAGTCGCGGCTGGACGACCTGGAAGTCAATTCCTTCGACGTCATCGAGGCGGTGTTCGAGATCGAGGAGCATTTCGACATCACCATCCCCTACGACGCCAACCGCAGCGGCCGGAGTTCGAAACCGTGGGGAGTATCGTCGGCGCCGTGGAGAAGCTGATCGCCGCGAAGGAAACACTCACCTGAGCGCGCGAGCCTGAGCTGGCACGACGGGGATTGACCGTGCGTCGGGTCGTGATCACCGGAATCGGGTCGATCTCGGCCCTGGGGCACTGCGACGGGGAGTTCCGTCGGGCGCTCCGCGCCGGGCGCCCCGGCATCGGCCAGCTGAGCCTGATTCCCACCGACGACTTGGCGGTGAAGATCGGCGCCGAGGTCGCCGAGTACGATCCCGCGGCCCACTTCGACGAGAGCCGGGTCGCGCTCTTGGACCGCTTCGCCCAGTTCGGGCTGATCGCCGCGCGAGAGGCCGTTACCGACGCCGGAATCGCCTTCGAGGGCGGCCTCGCGGCGCGCACCGCGACCATCGTCGGCACCGGCGTGGGCGGCCAGACTACCCAGGACGACAACTACCACCGGCTCTACGCGCGCAAGGCGCGACGGCTTCATCCCTTCACCATTCCGCGGCTGATGGTCAATGCCGCGGCGAGCGCGATCACGATGGAGCTTGGGCTCACGGGTCCGGCTTTCGCCGTCGCCAGCGCCTGCGCCTCGGCCACCCACGCCATCGGGCAAGCCTTCCACATGGTGCGCGCCGGCAACGCCGACGCGGCGTTGGCGGGCGGCACCGAGGCGTGCATCACCTTCGGCACGATGAAGGGTTGGGAGGCGATGCGGGTGATGAGCACGGACACCTGCCGGCCGTTCTGCAAGACGCGCTCGGGCATGGTACTGGGCGAGGGCGCGGCGATGGTAGTGCTCGAGCCGCTGGAGGACGCGGCCCGGCGCGGCGCCACGATTCACGCCGAGATGGCGGGCTTCGGCATGAGCGCCGATGCCGGCGACATCGTCCAGCCCTCGGCCGAGGGCGCCGCGGCGGCGATCGTCGCCGCACTCGACGACGGCGGGCTGGAACCTGCCGCCATCGACTATGTGAACGCCCACGGGACCGGAACCGCGGCCAATGACCGGACCGAGACGGCGGCGCTGCACCGAGCCTTCGGCGAGCACGCCGCGCGGCTTGCCATCTCGTCGACGAAATCGATGCACGGCCACGCCATGGGCGCGGCGGGCGCCTTGGAGCTGGCCGCCACGATCATGGCGCTCGAAGAAGGAATCATCGCCCCGACCGCGAACTTCGTCGAGCCCGACCCCGCCTGCGATCTCGACTACGTGCCCAACCAGGCCCGCGAGGCAACGGTGCGGGCGGCGATCTCTAACTCATTCGCGTTCGGCGGCCTGAACGCGGTGCTGGCGCTCAGGCGTTTCGACGGCTGAGGCGGCCAGCCAATCACCACTTCTCGGCGAAGGGGCGGACCTCGAACTCGAAGGACCAGGCCGAGGGCTCTTGGCGCGAAACGTTGAAGACCGATTCGGCGATGGCGTCGGGCTTGAGGAAAAAGGATTCGGGCCGATCGGGCATCATTTCGCGGGTGCGCGGCAGATCGATCGCGCCGTCGATGATCAGCAGCGCGACGTGAATGCCCTCGGGCCACAAGTGGCGCGCCATCGATTGGGCCAGGCTGCGTTGCGCCGCCTTGGCCGAGGCAAAGGCCGCGAACTTCGCCCCACCGCGGAGCGAGGCCGTTGCGCCAACGAAAACGATGGTGCCGCGGCCCGCTTTCTTCATCGCCGGAATTACCTGTTGCGCGGCCAGAAACGAGCCGAGCGTATTGATGCGCCACGCGGTTTCGAGATCGTCTCCGCCGACCTCCTCGACCGACCCCCACATGCCTGACCCGGCGTTGTAGATCAGGACATCGACCTCGCCGAGGTCGCCGCGGATGGACTCGAAGGCCCCGGCAATGGCCGCACCGTCGCTGACATCGCAGGCGTAGCCACGGGCATTGGGAAGCGTCGAGACAAGTTCGCCGGTGAGCGCCGTTCCGCGCGCCAAAAGCGCGACTGCGTAGCCTTCGGCGGAAAAGCGGCGGGCGAACGCGGCGCCATTCCCCGGGCCGACGCCGACAACGGCGCAAACCCGCTTGGTCATCGGTTTTCCGTATGGCCGGCGCGAGCGCTAGGCATGGCCGGCTTCGCCGGCAAGGCGTCCGACGTCGAAGCCGATCTTTTGCATGGCGCCCTGCCATTTGCCGTCCAGGTCGCCACCGAACACGAACTCGAGGTCAGCCGGACCATGCAGCCAGCCGTTCGCCTGAATCTCGGTCTCGAGCTGGCCAGGCGCCCAGCCGGCGTAGCCGAGCGCGAGCAGGCTGTGGGAGGGGCCGTCGCCCGAGGCGATCGCGCGGAGAACGTCCATCGACGCGGTCAGCGCCATGGACTCGTCCACCACCATGGTGACGTCCTGGGAATAGTCTGCCGAGTGCAGCACCAGCCCGCGACTCATCTCCACCGGTCCACCGAAATGAACGCGTATCTCGTTGCCACCCGGCGAGGGGTCGATGCCAAGCTGGGTGAGGAGCTCGGCAAAGCTGATGTGCTCGACCAGCCGGTTGATGACCAGGCCCATGGCGCCGGCCGCGGAGTGCGCGCACATATAGATTACCGTGCGCTCGAATCGAGGGTCGGCCATGCTGGGCATGGCGATCAGAAGCTGTCCCTCAAGGTAGTTCGCCTCGTCATTCATGAGCGCCTCACCATAGGCCAGATTTAGACGTTGCGTCTGCCAAACTCACAATATTATGACCTGCCCACCTCTGCGAAACCAACTAAATAAGGCGGTCGAGGTCGATTGTGACATCGAGGGAGTGCCCCACGATGCATCTGGCGCCGATCTGGCATGCCGCCCGCCTTGCGCTCGCGTCTGTGCTGTGTATTGGAACAGCAATTCTCGTGCCGAGCCTCGGCCACGGGCAATCGCCGGCGCCGGGGGCATCGCCATGGCAGTCCATCGAGTACGCGCAGGTACGGCTGATCGCCGCGCAGGACAATGTGGGCGGGGATCTTGAAATCGACGTGGCGCTCCATGTGCGGCTCGATCCCGGCTGGCACACCTATTGGCGAGCCGCCGGCGGGGTCGGGTTTCCTCCGCAGATCGATTGGTCCGGCTCGGCAAATCTCGCCCGCCTCGAGGTGAAGTGGCCGGCGCCGCACCGCATCTTCACCTACGGATATGAGGCGATCGGCTACGAGAACGAGGTCGTCTTCCCGATGCGTGTCACCCTGGCGCGGGCCGGCGCGCCACTCAACCTGCGGCTCGACACCATGATCGCGGTCTGTCGGGACATCTGCATCCCGTTCGAGGCGTCCCTGGCGCTCGACGTGCCCGCCGGGGCGGCGTCCGACACGGCCTACGCAGGGCTTCTGGAGCGCTATGCGGCCAGGGTCCCGACACGCCACGATCTGTCGGGCTTTGCCATCGAGTCGGTACGAATGGTGAGCCGCGGGTCCGGCGCGGCGATCGAGATCGGCGCGCGCGCCGACCCGCCATTCGACGCCCCCGATTTGTTCATCGAGGGGCGGCCGGGAACCATCCTGGGCGCCCGCGAAGCGACCTCGGCGGGCGATGGAAGATTCGAAGTCACTGTGGCATTCGACCAAGGCACCGCGGGCTGGCTGGAGGATGAGCCACTGACGGTGACGCTGGTCGACCGAACGCGGGCGATCGAGCGAGCGCTCGTCGCCAGCTCGGTGCCCTAGGCGCGCGGTCGCCTTGATGGAGCTTGCAACCGGCCGCAAAGGCGTCTTAATTGCGCCAAAGATGGACCGGTTGGGGAGGTGAACATGTCGATCAGGATTGGTGATGCAATGCCCGAGGGCACTTTGACGCAGATGACCGCGGACGGAGCGGCTCCGGTGAATACCGCCGAACTCTTTCGCGGCAAACGAGTGGCGTTGTTCACCGTGCCAGGGGCGTTTACACCCACATGCTCGCAACAGCACCTACCCGGATTTGTCGCCAACGCCGACGCGCTGAAGTCGAAGGGCATCGATACGATCGCCTGCATGGCGGTCAACGACGCCTTCGTGATGGGGGCGTGGGGCGAGGACCAGAACGTCGGTGACAAAGTGATGATGCTTGCCGACGGCAACGGCGAGTACACCCGGGCGCTGGGGCTGGAGCTCGACCTAACGGGTCACGGGCTGGGGTTACGCTCGGCGCGGTTCTCGATGATCGTCGAAAACGGCTCGGTCACCGCACTCAACATCGACGAGGGCGGGGGGCTCGAAATCAGCGATGCCGACACCTTGATCAGCCAAGCCTGATCAAGAAAGTGCCGTGGCGGCGACGCCGGTCTCACGGGGCAAGATATGCCGCCTGCCCGCGTCGGGCGAGCTGGTCGGCGCGCTCGTTCTCAGGATGCCCGGTATGACCTCGGACCCAGGCCCATTCGACCTCGTGCCCGCCAATGGCTTCGTCGAGCCGCCGCCAAAGATCGATGTTCTTGACCGGCTTGCGGGCCGCGGTACGCCAGCCGTTGCGTTTCCACTTGGATATCCATTTCGTGATGCCGTCCTTGAGGTAAGTCGAATCGGTGCTGAGCCTTACCTTGCTCGGGCGCTTGAGCGCCAAGATCGCCTCGATCGCCGCCCGCAGTTCCATCCGGTTATTGGTGGTCTCGGCCTCGCCCCCGTAGAGCTCGCGCTCAACCCCTTGGCAGATCAGGAGCGCACCCCATCCCCCCGGCCCAGGATTGCCCGAGCACGCACCATCGGTGAAGATCTCGACGAGCGCGTCAGCCAACCGAGCCACCCCTGCCGGCGCACGGCCAAGGTCGGTGCTCGCCGATCAGGGACTGGGCGCGGCAGAGCTTGCACATCGCGAAATACTACGTACTTTGCAGTGACGGCAAAAGGTGGCAGCGCCCCGTGGCCCCCCGGCCAGCATGAAAAGGAGGAAGAATGGACACTGAACCCACGACCGAGCCGGTGATCGCGCAGAAGGGGCCCTTCGAATCCGAGCTCCAGGAGGGCAAGACGGTTTACTGGTGCCGCTGCGGTCGCAGCGCGAATCAACCCTTCTGCGATGGCTCACACAAGGTGACCGCGCTCGAGCCGATCCCCTATACCCCGGAAAAGAATGAGACGGTCTATTTCTGTGGGTGCAAGAATTCTGGCAACAAACCCTTCTGCGACGGGACCCATCAAGGGCTCTGATCCGACCACCCGAAAGCGGCGCGCCTGGATGCGCGCTGGGCGCGGCCGGCGTTGGCTGTGGTCGGGGATCGCCGCGGTGGCGCTTGGGGGTTGCGGGATTATCCTGCCGCAGCCACCGGTTATCTGCCCGAACGTGGGCGTGGTCGCCGAGGCGGTCAACCTGACCCAGTTCACCGCCGAGGGCGGGCGCGACGTGACCGACGTGCGTTACGTCGCAGAGTTCAGCGACATCGAATGGTCGTGCGATCTCGACGGCTCGACCCTCGAGGTCGAGCTGACACTGGTCGTGGAGGCCGCGGCCGGACCTACTTCGAACGCGCCGACGGCGGACTTTCGATACTTCGTTGCGTTGGCGGCGCGAGACGGCGGCTTGATCGCGAAGGAGACATTCGCGAGCCGCATCGCGCTCAGCTCCGACAACGGGACCGGTAGCCTGGTCGAGGAAATCGAGCAGCTTATTCCGCTCAGGCCCGACCAGAGCGGCGATGACTTCGAGATCTTGATCGGGTTTCAGCTGACCCGCGAACAACTCGACTACAACCGCGCGCGAGGCGTGCAGTAAGTCCAGGTCCGCTCGGGGGTTGATGGTTGACGAGCCGCCCCGGCCCGCTATCATCGGCGGCATCAGGCGAGAAGGCCTGACCATACAGATGATCTCTGCGGGAGAGTTCGGGGGGACATGGACCCCCTCGGCGCCGAAGGAGCAACCGCCCCGGAAACTCTCAGGCCCAAGGACCGCAGGGGGATGGGTCTCTGGAAAGCAGGCGGCCACTGAAGTCGGTGACGCCTCACCGAAGGGGTAAGCCGGGCACGAGTTTCCGGTGACTCTCTCAGGTTCTCAGACAGAGGGGGCCGAAGCCGAGTAGCGTTGTTCTCGGCCGCGGCGAACCGTGTAGGAGGACCAGGTGAGGCCAGTGGACAGCCCCCTCAAACAAACGCCGCTCGATTCGCTGCACCGCGAACTCGGCGCCAAGATGGTGCCCTTCGCCGGCTACGATATGCCGGTCCAGTATCCGAGCGGCGTGCTCGCCGAGCACAAACACACGCGGACCGCGGCCGGCCTGTTCGATGTATCGCACATGGGCCAGGTGCGAATCACCGGCGACGATCCTGCGTCGGCACTTGAGCGGCTTGTCCCCGCCGACCTCCAGGGACTCGCACCGGGGCGCATGCGCTACACGATGCTTACCAACGAGGGCGGTGGCATCCGCGACGATATCATCGTTACGCGTGAGGCCGATTCCCTGGCGGTCGTGGTCAATGCGAGCTGCAAGGACGCGGACCTCGTCCACCTTCGGGCGGAACTCGCCGAGTGCACGGTCGAACACCGCGAGGAGCTGGGGCTGGTGGCCCTGCAGGGGCCGGCGAGCGCGGCGGTCATGGAGCGCTTGGTGCCGGACGCGGCGCGGCTTGGTTTCATGGAAAGCGCGGCGATGAAGGTGGGTGGGACCGCGTGTGTGGTAAGCCGCTCAGGCTATACCGGCGAGGACGGCTTCGAGATCTCGGCGGAGGAGCGCGAAGCCGAAGCCCTCGCGCGGTTGCTGTTGAACGAGCCCGAGGTCGCGCCGGTCGGCCTCGGCGCGCGCGATTCGCTCCGGCTCGAGGCCGGCTTGTGCCTTCACGGCAACGACATCGATGCCGATACCAACCCTGTCGAGGCGGGTCTCGCCTGGACCATCGGCAAGGCGCGGCGCGGGGGCGGCGGCTTTCCCGGCGCCGCGATCATCGCCCGCCAGCTAGCCGAGGGTCCGGAACGGCGACGCGTCGGCATCCGCCCATTCGAAGATGCGCCGACACGCGCACACACCGCTATCCAAGACACCTCGGGAGCCCCGGCAGGTGAGGTTACCAGCGGCGGCTATGGCCCCTCCGTCGGGGCTCCGATCGCCATGGGATACGTGCCCCCCGCCCTGGCCCAAACCGGGACCGAGATCGCACTTGTCGTCCGCGGGCGCGCCCGCCCGGCGAGCGTGGTCCCGCTGCCTTTCGTGCCCCACCGATACGTCAGAAACTAGGACGAGGAGTGGCCCCATGGCCAATGTGACGCGGTTTACCGAAGAGCACGAATGGCTTCGCGTCGAGGGCGAGCTGGGCACCGTCGGCATAACCACCTACGCCCAGGGGGAGCTTGGCGACATCGTCTATGTCGAGCTGCCCGAGATCGGGACCGAGGTCGAAAAGGGGGCCGAGCTCGCCGTGGTCGAATCGGTGAAGGCGGCGAACGAGATGTACGCACCGGTGAGCGGCGAGGTTGTCGAGATCAACGAGGCGATCGCCTCGAAGCCGGCGATGGTGAACGAGGATGCCATGGGTGAGGGCTGGTTCGTGGTGATCCGACTGGCCGATCCGAGCGAAGCCGAGGCACTGATGGATGAGGCCGCCTACCAGGACCACATCGGCGAGGGCGGTCCTTGATGCGCTATCTGCCGCTTGGCGATACCGATCGCGCGGCGATGCTCGATGCCATCGGGGTGGCGAGCGTTGACGAGTTGTACCGTGACGTACCGGAGGTGGCGCGAACGACGGAGATCCGCGGACTGCCGGCGCATCAGGGGGAAATGGAGGTCGAGCGCGCGCTGAGTGCGCTTGCCGCGAGGAACGTCGCAGCCGGCTCCGTGCCCAGCTTCCTGGGCGCCGGCGCCTATCGCCACCACATTCCGGCAAGCGTCGATCACATCATTCAGCGCAGCGAGTACCTGACCTCGTACACGCCCTACCAGCCCGAGATCTCCCAGGGGACGCTGCAGAGCCTGTTCGAATTCCAGACCCAGGTCGCGATGCTGACCGGGATGGAGGTCGCCAACGCCGGCATGTATGACGGCTCTACGGCCTGCGCCGAGGCGGTGCTGATGGCGTGCCGAGTGACCAAACGTCGAAAGGCGGTCGTCTCGGGCGGGCTTCATCCCCACTACCGGGAAACCGTACGAACCAGCACCGCCTTCAGTGGGCTCGAACTCGTACTCGCGCCAGCCGACGTTGAAGCCGCCGAGGAGCTGACCGCCGAGATCGACAAGGCGACGGCCTGCGTGGTCGTGCAGAACCCCGGCTTTTTCGGCCAGGTCCGCGATCTCAGCCCACTTGCCCGGGTATGCCATGAAGCGGGCGCGCTCTTGGTCGTGGTGGTGACCGAGGTCGTCTCGTTGGGCGCGGTTACGCCGCCCGGAGCGATGGGCGCCGACATCGTCGTCGCCGAAGGCCAGTCGCTGGGCGTCGGCCTGCAGTTCGGCGGACCCTACGTCGGGCTGTTGGCAACCGCCGAGCGTTTCGTGCGTCAGCTTCCCGGGCGCCTGTGCGGGCAGACCGTCGACGAGGACGGACGGCCGGGCTACGTGCTGACGCTTGCCACCCGCGAGCAGCACATTCGGCGGGAGAAGGCGACCAGCAACATTTGCACCTCTTCAGGCCTGTGTGCGCTGGCCTTCTGCATACACGTGAGCTTGCTGGGAGAGGCGGGCATGACCCGGCTTTCACGCCTCAACCATGCGCAGGCCGTGACCCTGAGCGCGATGCTCGGCGAGTTGCCGGGGGTGGAGGTGATCAACGACACCTTCTTCAACGAGTTCACGCTGAGGCTCGAGGGTCCGGCCGCACCGGTCATCGAGGCGCTGGCAGCGCGCGGGATCCTCGGCGGAGTGCCGGTTTCCCGGCTCTACCCCGAACCGCCGGTGCTCGCGAACCTGTTGCTCGTCGCCGTCACCGAGACGGCAAGCGAGGCCGACATGGAGGCGTTTTGTGCCGGGATGCGCGAGGTCGCGCCATGAGCACGCCCGCGAGCTTGACCGGCAACCGCGGGCTCGACATCGAGGAGCTCTCGATTTTCGACCAGGACACGCCGCGATGCTCGGGCGTCGACCTGGCCGAGCCGGCGCCGTTCGAGGATCGGCTCGGCGGGCACGGGCGGGTCGGCGCGATCGGGCTTCCCGGTCTTTCCGAACCCGAGGTGGTGCGCCATTTCGTCCGCCTGAGCCGCGCCAACTATGCGATCGATGGGGGTATCTACACGCTCGGCTCGTGCACGATGAAGCACAACCCCAGGCTCAACGAGCGGCTTGCCCGGCTTCCCGGATTCGCGGACCTGCATCCCTTGCAGCCGATCTCGACCGTCCAGGGTGCGCTTGCCCTGATCGCCGAGGTCTCACGCTGGCTCGAGACGCTGACCGGACTGCCGGCCATCGCCATGCCGCCCGCCGCCGGCGCCCACGGCGAGTTTTGCGGGCTGATGGCGATCCGGGCGGCGCTTGGGGACCGGGGCGATGCACGGTCACGGGTGCTGGTTCCCGACTCCGCGCATGGCACCAACCCCGCTTCGGCGGTGCTCTGCGGTTATGCGGTAGACGCGGTGCCGAGCGATTCCCGCGGGCGTATCGACGTCGGCGCCCTGGAGCGGAAGCTAGGTCCGGACGTGGCCGCGATCATGCTCACCAATCCCAACACCTGCGGCCTGTTCGAAGACCAGATCCTCGAGGTCGCCGAGATGGTGCACGAGGCTGGCGGGTTCTTCTACTGCGACGGGGCGAATTTCAACGCGCTCGTGGGCCGGGTGCGGCCCGGCGACCTCGGCATCGACGCCATGCACATCAACCTGCACAAGACGTTCTCGACGCCGCACGGCGGCGGCGGACCCGGCGCCGGGCCGGTGGCGTTCTCGGAAGCGCTTGCGCCCTACGCACCGCTTCCCCTGATCGTGCACGAGGCGGGCGGGCTGCGGCTGATCGAGCACGCCGGCGATGCGCCGGCCGGCGCCAAACCGGTGGGCCGCATCAAGGCTTTTCACGGGCAGATGGGCATGTTCACGCGCGCCTATGCCTACCTTTTGAGCCACGGCGCCGACGGATTACGCCAGGTCGCCGAGGACGCGGTCCTCAACGCCAACTACCTGCTGGCGGAACTTGGTGACGTGATGAGCGCGCCGTACCCCGGCCCTTGCATGCACGAGGTATTGTTCGACGACACCTTCCTCGACGGCACCGGGGTCACGACGCTGGACTTCGCCAAGGCGATGATCGACGAGGGCCTGCACCCGATGACGATCTACTTTCCCCTGATCGTCCACGGCGCAATGCTGGTCGAGCCCACCGAGACCGAAAGCAGGCGAAGCCTGGACGGATTCATCGCCGCCATGCGGGCGCTGGCCGCGGCCGCAAAGTCAGGCGATGCCGAGCGCTTTACCGAGGCGCCCCGCCTGGCCCCGCGTCGTCGCCTTGACGAGACCCGCGCCGCCCGCAACCCGGTGCTGCGCTGGCGCGCGCAAGCCGAACGCGAAGCGGCGCAGTAAGTGGCGGTGCGCTAGTGCAGTTTCTTGCCGAGATCGTCGATCGCTTGATCGATTAGCGCCTCGGCGCTCTTGGGGTCGAGGCTTTCGCGGATCAGGTGGCGGGTCGCGGCGGTCGCGACCTCGACCGCTGCCTCGCGCACACCCTGCAGGGCCTCGGCCTCGGCCTGGGCGATCTTGGCCTCGGCCAGCCGCGTGCGGCGCTCCAACGATGCCTTCAGGTCGGCCTCGGTCTGACCCGCCATCTGCTCGGCTTCGGCGCGGGCCTGGGTGAGGATCGCTTCGGCTCCCTTGGCGGCGTCGCGCTGCTTGCGTTGATAGCCGGCCAACAGTGCCTGCGCTTCCTCGCGCAGCCGCACCGCCTCGTCGAGCTCGGCCTTGATCTTCTCGGCCCGTGCATCGAGGCGCTGGACGACCGCCTTGTAGCCAACGCGCGCGACCAGAACGAGAAAGATCACAAAGGCGATGGTAACCAGAATCTCCGGATTTTCGAGCTGCGCGACCATGGCGACGACGACGATCACGAGCGCGATCCACAATTCGGGGATAGAGGCGAGCTTGCGCACGCTCAAGCCTTCCCCTCGATCTCGGCGTCGACCGCGGCCACGAGCGTGGCGTCATCATCAGGCCCGCGGCCGATCAGCCGCGCCACCGCCGCGCGGGTCACCTCTTGGGCGAGCTCGCGAAGGTTGGCCATGGCCTGGTTCCGGGTCGCGCCGATGCGCTCGGTCGCTTTGACGGCTTCGGCCTCCAGCGCGCGCTCGACCTCCGCCTTCTTCTCGGCAACCTCAGCCGCGAGGCGCCGGCGGCTCTCCTGGGCCACGGCATGGGCCTTGGAGCGCGCCTCGAGGAGCTCGCGCTCGTAGGCCTCGAGTACCTGCTCGGCTTCTTCCTTGCTGGCGTGCGCACGTTCGAGGTCGTCGGCGACGCGGTCTTCCCGCTCTTCCAAGACCTCGGCGATACGCGGCAGCGCGACCCGAGCCATGAGAACGTAAAGGCCCACGAAAGCGATCACCAGCCACACCATCTGCGGCAGATAGGTGGCGAAGTCGAGCTGCGGCATCGGCGGGCCCTCGGCCGGCCGACTAGCCGAACAGGATGAGGAAGGCCAAGACCAAGGCGTACAGCGCTTGCGCCTCAACCAAGGCAAAACCTAACAACACGTTGCCGAACATCTTTGGCGCCGCCGCCGGGTTGCGGATTCCGGCCGAGACGAAATGGCCGAACACCGTACCGATACCGACTCCAGCGCCAGCCACGCCGATGGTCGCGAGACCGGCGCCGATTAGCTTTGCGGCTTCAATGTCCATGGTTGTCGCTCCGTTGGTTGCTCAATGATGAAGGTGCAGCGCGTCGTTGAGGTAAAGACAGGTCAAGACGGCGAAGACATAGGCTTGGAGGAACGCCACCAGGACCTCGAGACCGTACAAGGCGACGATGAACACGAGTGGCGCGAATCCCAGAAAACCGAGCGCGATCACAAAGCCGGCGAACACCGCGATCATGGTGTGGCCCGCGATCATGTTTGCGGCAAGCCGCACCGAGAGGCTGACCGGGCGCACGAAGTACGAGAATATCTCGATCGGCACCATCAGCGGGGCCAGGAGAATCGGCACCCCGGGGGGCACGAAATAGGTGAAGAACTTCAGCCCGTGGCGGGCGATCGCGATAACCGTGACGCCGATGAACACCACCGCCGCCAGCGCGAAGGTGACCACGATGTGGCTCGTGACGGTAAAGCTGAAGGGGATAAGACCGAGGAGATTGGAAAGCAGGATGAACATGAAGAGGGTGAATACGAACGGGAAGTAGCGGCGTCCATCGACACCGACGTTGTCGCGCAAAGCGCTTGCGACAAGTCCATAGGCGAGCTCGGCGATCGATTGCCAGCGCCCCGGCACCATGGCGCGGCCGCGCATGCTAAGCGTCAGGAACGCGGTGACCATGAGGACGACCAGCACCATCATCGCCGAGGCATTGGTGAACGACACATCCGCGTCGCCAACGTGCATCTCAACCAGACGATGGACCTCGAACTGTTCGAGGGGACTATGGGCCTCGGCCATCGGTTAGCCGCCGTTCAGGTGTAGCGGCCGAGTTTTCAGCCGCTGTCGGAACCCCGGCCGGCTCCCAGCCGCCGTGCCGCACGGAAGGCGTTGAGAGTCCCCGATGCGATCCCGAGGAAGAGAAATACGATCAGGAGCCATGGTCGGGTACCGAGCCAGGAATCAAGCCACCAACCGGCGATGCCGCCCAACAGCAGCGCCGCCACCATTTCTGCGGCCACGCGGATCGCTTGGCTGAGACCGCGCTGCGGCGCCCCGTCGGCACCGTCGTCGGGTTCCCGTCGGGATCCGCGCCCGGCTTGGCGCAGGCGACTCCCCAGCTCATCGAGAGCGGGCTGTCGTCGATCTTGACCCATCCCGCACCCTACCGCGCCCCGCTCCGGCACGCAAAGCGGGCGGAACCATAGGGGCTCGCCTGAATCCTGTCAAGCTTCGGGAGATGCGTCCTAAGTTATTGAAAACGCTGGTTAATTATGTGTAATCAAGCGATAGTCCTGACGCCGTCGCGGTCTACTCCGCAGCCCGCATGACGCGGTCGAGAGAAAGATCGACCGAGACGATCTGACTGACCCCGCGCTCGCGCATGGTCACGCCGAACAGCCGGTTCATGCGGGCCATGGTGTAGGCGTTGTGGGTGACGACGACAAAACGGGTGGCGGCCTCCTTGGCGAAGTCCTCGACGAGCGCGCAGAAGCGCTCGACGTTGGCATCGTCGAGCGGGGCGTCAACTTCGTCGAGGACGCATATCGGCGCCGGGTTGGTCGAGAACACGGCGAAGAGAAGCGAGAGCGCGGTCAGGGTCTGCTCGCCGCCCGAGAGAAGCGACAGCACCTGCAGACGCTTTCCAGGCGGGCTCGCCATGATCTCGAGCCCGGCTTCCAGGGGATCGTCCGAATCGACCAGCGTTAGATGCGCCCTGCCCCCGCCGAACAAGCGCACGAACACCTCGCCGAAGTGCTCGTTGACCTTCTCAAAGGCGGACAGCAGGCGCTGACGACCCTCGCGATTCAGGCTGGCGATCCCGTGACGCAAGCGGGCGATCGCCGCCTCGAGATCGGCGCGCTCGACACCCAAGGTTTCGAACTGCTCGTTGACCGACGCCGCCTCGGCCTCGGCACGGAGGTTCACCGGACCCATGTTGTCGCGCTCGCGCCTCAGTCGCTCGATCCGCTTGGTCGCCGTTTCGGCATCCGGGATGGCAGAGTCATCGGAGATTCCAGCGATCTCCAAAGTCTCGTCGGGTGCACATTCCAAAGTCTCGGCGATGCGGCGCACAACGTCCCGTGTCGCCGCGTCCGCGTGGGTCAGCGCCGCCTCGGCGCGGATGCGGTCTTCGCGCGCCGCCGCAAGGACCGATTCCGCCGCCTTCAATTCGCGCTCTCGGGCGCGAAGCGTTTCCTCAGCCTCGACCAGACGATCGGCGGCGGCGCTGCGCGCGCCCTCGGCGACATCGATCTCAGCGAGGACCGCGGTCCGCTCGGCGGCGATCCCAGCGGGACGCTGGTCGAGAATCGCGAGCGCCGCTTCCGCCTGGGCGCGCCGGCGAGCGAGCGTCTCGGTCTGTCGTGCCGCCTCGGCTGCCCGCCGCCGCCAGGAGTCTCGGTCCTCGGCGATTGCCGCCCGCCGTACCGAGCGAGCCTCTTCCTCGCGCCGCCGTCGGGTTTCCCACGCTTCCTCTGCGGCGAGCGCGCGGCGCAGCTCCAAGAGTTCTTGCCTCGCAGCCTCGACGGCGGACCGGTCGTCCTGTGAATCCGCCGACCCGCGAAGGTCGGTTTCAGCCGCGACAAGTCGTTCGCCCGCCTCGGCGGTGTCCGCTGTCAGCCGGGCGATGGTCTCGTCGAGCACCGTCAGCCGGCTCGCGCGGAGCGCAACCCTCTCGGCGGCCTGGGCCCGGGCGTCGAGGGCGTCGGTGAGCGTCACCTCGGCCGCGCGCGCGGCCTCGGCCGCCGTTTCGTCCCGCGAAGCGGCGCGCGACACGGTCGAGTCAGCCGCCCGAAGTTTGGCCCGCAGTTCCTCGAGCGCGGCCGCGGCGGTCTCGAGTTCGCCACGCAACGAGCGCATGCGCTCGCGCCGCGCAAGTCGTTTGGACTGGGCCGTCGAAGCGGTCGCGGCGACGGTGTAGCCGTCCCAGCGCCAGAGGTCGCCCTCGATGCTGACGAGCCGCTGACCCTGGGCGAGCGAGGCCTGAAGGCGGGCGCCCTCGGCGGCGCTGACCAACCCCACCTGCCCCAGCCGCCGCCCGAGCAGCGCCGGTCCATCGACCACCGCACTGAGGGGCTCCGCTCCCGGCGGCAGTGGCGGCGAGGTTGCGGGCGTCTCGACCGGGCGCCAGTGGGCCGGCGCCTTGGTGTCGGCCGCCGCGGCCAAGTCATCGCCGAGCGCCGCGGCCAGCGCCGCCTCGTAACCCGGCCGCACGCTTATCGAATCGATGAGCGGCGGCCAGGGCGATTCCTCGTGCGCGGGAGAGAGCGCCGCATGGGTGTCGATCTCGGCCCGGAGCGCCGCGGCCTTCGATTCCAGCTCGGCCAGGGAGTCGCGGAGCTTTGAGCGCGAGGCGTGGGCGGCGGTGCGCGCTTGCGCCGCCGCATGCGCCGCTTTTCGCTTGGCTTCGACGCCGCTGCGCGCAGCCGCTGACGGATCGAGGCCAACGGAGTCTTCCCCGCTCGCCTCCGCGGCAAGCCGCTCACGCTCTTGGCCGAGCACCGCCGCGTCCGCGTCAAGCCGCCCGATGCGGGCGCGCTGATCCTCGATTCGCTGCTTTAGCGCCGTCCGCAGCACCTCGCCCGCGGCGACCCGCCTTGTGAGATCGTCGACCACCGTCTCTTGACACCCCAGCGCATCGGCTGCCTCGGCAAGCGCGAGGGCGTGCTGCTCAACCCCCGATTCCTCGACCTCATTTGCATCGAGAAGGCCGATCTCCTCGTCAAGGCGGGCCAGCGCGTCGGCGGCGTCGACGGCCTGCGCGGCCTCGCGCGCGGCATCCGCGGCAACCTGCTCGAGGCGACCGATGGTTTCGACGCGGGCATCCTCGATGCGTCGCTCCTCGGCATCCAACTCCTCGCGAGCCAGGGTCAGCCGGTGGAATCGCGCAGCCTCGGCGGCCTCGGCCTCGCGTAGACCGGGGATCGTCTCGGCGGCACCGACCTGGGCCGTGGAGGCCCGGGCGGCGGCTCCGGCTTGCTCGGCTGCCGCGGCTTCGGCGCCGTCGAGTTGCGTACGGGCAGCCGCCTCGGCCGAATTCGCCTCGCTCAGCTGATGGTACAGCACGACCGCCTCGGCACGCCGAATATGACCGGAGATATTGCGGTACCGGGCCGCTTGACGGGCCTGACGCTTGAGCCCGCGAAGCTGGTTTTCGAGCATCGCCAGGGCATCGTCGAGGCGCTCCATATTGGCTTCGGCGCCGCGCAATCGGAGCTCGGCTTCGTGACGCCGAGCGTGAAGGCCGGTGATCCCGGCCGCTTCCTCCAACAACGAACGGCGAGCCACCGGCTTGGCGGCGATCACGGCGCCAACCTCACCTTGCCCGACCATGGCCGTGGAGTGTGCGCCACTGGCCGAATCGGCGAACAATAGTTTCACGTCCTGGGCCCGGACCTCGCGCCCGTTGATGCGATAGCTCGATCCCGCACCACGTTCGATGCGGCGGACGACGACGAGCTCGTCGGCGTCGTTGAACGCAGCCGGCGCGGATCGATCGCTGTTGTCCGCGGTGAGCGCGACCTCGGCCAGGTTTCGGGCGGGACGAGATGTCGAGCCGCTGAAGATCACGTCGTCCATTTCACCGCCGCGCA
>CAYUNL010000005.1:18037-40079 GCA_964446055.1 uncultured Alphaproteobacteria bacterium
CGAGGCTTCGCCCATGACCCATCGCAAGGCCTCGACGAGATTCGATTTGCCGCAGCCGTTGGGCCCGACCACGCCCGTCATGCCGGGCTCTATGAGGAACTCGGTGGGCTCGATGAAGGACTTGAAGCCCGAGATTCGAATGCGGGTGAAATGCAAAGCCGGCTCAGCGAAGAAGTGGTTGCAGGACGGCGTCCAAATTTTCAGCCGACAGCGCCCCGACGTGCTTTTCGCCGTTGATAATGAACGAGGGCGTCGACTGGATATCGTATTCGCTGAGCGCCGCGGAGCGTTGCTCGAGTATGCCCCGCGTAAGCTCATCATCCTCGAGACAGGCGCTGAAGCGTTCGGCGCTCAGGCCGCCGAGACGCGCGATACGGCCAAGTGCGGCGACCGGATCGGTTGCGCTGGCCCAGGTCTGCTGCTCGCGAAAGAGAACGTCGATGAAGGCGAAGTAGCGCGATTCACCGGCGCAACGGGCGAGTTGAGCGGCCGCCAGGGCCAATCCGTCGAGCGGGAAGTCGCGGAACACCAGGCGCGCCTTTCCGGTATCGAGATAATCGCGGGTCAGGGCGGGTAGGGTGTCGGAGTGAAAGCGCGCGCAGTGCGGACAGGTCATCGAGGCGAACTCGATAATGGTGATGGGAGCGCCAACCTCGCCGATCACCATGTCGGTGGCGGCTTCGACGGGCGCCGGCTGGGCCCCCGCAACCGTTGCGGCGAACACCAACGCAGCGACGGCGACCGCCCGCGCGATCGCTCTAGTTGGGGTCACGTGAAGCTCCACACACCATATCTTGTGGGATTATAGGCAGCTCCGGCATTGATCTCAAGCGCCCATCGCACCAGCCACCGGCCGCCCGTGTCATGAACCTGGGTCAGGTTTCTCCTCGGCGGCCCGCGCCCTTGAGATGACGCCACGGCCCAGCGCGGCCAGCGAGTCGCGAAGCCGATCGTCCTCGGTGGCCTCGAGTGCGCGGTCGAGCTGCGCCACCTCACCCGCATCCAGCGCTCGCTCGCGGCGAGGGGGGATCGCGGCGGGTGCGGGAACCGGGCCCTGCACCAAGGCGAGACGGGCGACCGCGCGATAGCCAAAGTAGGTATTGATGCGCTCGATCACTTCGGTTTCAAGGTGCTGGAGCTCGGTCGCGAAACCGCCCTCGACACGCACGCGCAGGGTGCCGCCGGCGGCCCCGCGCGGTGCGATCAGCCGCTCGGGGAAGGCACGGCGCGCGAGCCCCTCGCCGACGATTGCCGGCCAGCGGGTGATGATCTCGGCGCGGGAGAACCCGCGGCGTCCGAAGCTGGGACCAAGCCCCCGGCGCACCAGCGCACCCAGCGCCCGCCTGCCCTTGCCTCGCGTCTGTGCCGCCATGCCCCATCATGGGCCATGTCGGTCGCTGCGTCACGCCCATATGGTAGCGTGGGGCCGTGCGGAAAGCCGAGGGATCGAAACGAAAGGGTGCGGGGGTTGGGGACCGCCGCACCCTGGCACGGAGGCTGCTGGCATGGTACGCGGACAACCGCCGCCGGCTTCCCTGGCGGGCGCCGCCGGGCGCTGCGGCCGAGCCCTACCACGTGTGGCTGAGCGAGATCATGCTTCAGCAAACACGGGTCGCGACGGTTGAGCCCTACTTCCGCCGATTCGTCGCCCGCTGGCCGGATATCGACGCGCTGGCAGCGGCGAATCTGGATGAGGTCCTGCACGCCTGGGCCGGTCTCGGCTACTACGCGCGGGCGCGCAACCTCCATGCCTGCGCCAAACGGCTGGTGGCGGAGCACGGGGCCGCGCTCCCCGAAACCGAGCGCGAGTTGCGTGCGCTCCCCGGCATCGGCGCCTATACCGCCGCCGCCATCGCTGCCATCGCCTACGGCCGCCCGGCGATCGTTGTCGAGGGTAACGTGGAGCGGGTGCTCGCCCGGCTCTTCGGCATCGAGACCGCACTGCCGCAAGCGCTGCCCGAGATCCGCGCGGCGGCGAGCCGGCTGACTCCGGCCGGCGGGTCGCCCGGCGTACATCCCGGCGACTGGGCGCAATCGCTAATGGAACTGGGAGCGCTGGTGTGCACGCCACGCGCGCCCGCCTGCGATCGCTGTCCCTTGGCCTACGCCTGTACCGCCGCCGCCAAGGGAACTGCCGAAGAACTGCCGCACCGGACCCCGCGGGCCGATCGGCCTTTGCGCCACGCCGTCGCGTTTTGGATCGCTTGCGCCGAGGGTACGGTGCTGCTGCGCCGCCGCCCGCCGCAGGGGCTGCTGGGCGGAATGATGGAAGTGCCGTCGACGCCCTGGCGCGCGCGCCCTTGGAGCCTCGCCGAGGCGCGGCGCCACGCGCCGCTGCGGGCGGTCTGGCGGACGCTTCCGGGTACCGTCGACCACGGTTTTACCCACCTCAAGGTCGCCTTCCGCATCGCCACAGCCACAACGGACAACGGCCCAAGCGACGGCGCGGGGATATGGATCGAGCCGTCCGAGCTGCACCGTCATGCACTTCCACGGCTCACCCAGAAGGTCGCGGATCGGGCGCTCCAGGCGACCACGCGAGGTGACTAGGCGGCGGCCGAGACCTCCTCGGACCGGGTCACCCGGATTCCGGAATCGGCGAAACCTCGGTGTGCCGCTTCAAGGCTGCCGGCGGTGTCGATGGCGCGGCAGGCGTCCTCGATAACGAAGGCCTCGAAGCCGGCCTTGACGGCATCCTCGGCCGAGTAACGCACGCAGAAATCGAGCGCGAGGCCGGCGATGAACGCGCGCTTGAGCCCACGCTCGCGCAGGTAACCGGCAAGCCCGGTCGGGGTCGTTCGGTCGTTCTCGTAGAAGGCGGAGTACGAGTCGATCTCGCTCTGGTAGCCCTTGCGCAGGATGAGTTCCGTTTGCGGCACGTCGAGCCCGTCGTGAAAGGCGGCGCCCGGCGTGTGCTGTACGCAGTGGTCGGGCCACAGCGTCTGGGCGCCATAGGCGACCTGTACCGTCTCGAAGGGCTGTTTGCCCGGGTGCGAGGAAGCAAACGAGAGATGCCCCGGTGGATGCCAGTCCTGGGTCGCGACGACGGCGGCGAAACCGCCGGCGAGGCGGTTGATCACCGGCGCGACCGCATCGCCGTCGTTGACCGCCAGGCTGCCGCCGGGACAGAAATCATTCTGCACGTCAACGATCAGGAGAACATCGCCGTCGCGCGGCGCGAGCGCTAAGCCCATCGGCCCGGCGTCTAACCCTTGAGAACCGCGGCGGCGTCGCCTACCGAAACGTCACCGCCCGAGAGCACGCGGCAGCTGCGCCCGGCACGCCAGTCGGGTGCAAGCGCGGCGCGCAGACCCGCGTGTTCGTGGTCCATGCGTTCGCAGGGCGCCGTTTCGCCGGTCACTTCGAGCACCACGTCGCCGATGTTAAGCCGCGTCCCCGGAGTCCGCGGCAGCTCGATGCCCTCGACCAAAAGGTTTGCGCGCCGCAGTGTCCAAGGGACCTCGGCACCGAGATCGGCACAGGCGGCGGCCCAGTCCCCGGCGGCCACCACGGTGACCTGGCGCGGGCCCGGCTGGCCCCGCGAGTCCCCCGCCAAACCGGCGGCCTCACTGATCCGTCCCTCGGTCAGCTCCTCCATCGGTGCGCCGCTGTTGCGCTTGCGGGCGATCGCCGCCAATCGACCCATTTTCGGCCCCCACGTTCAGGTTTCGCGCAGGTCCATCCACTGTGACATTGTGACCCGAGGTTTGGCAAGAAAGGGGGCCGCCGTGGACAGCGAAGAGTTCAGGAGCCACGCGCACGCGTTCGTGGACTGGATGGCGGATTATTCGGCGAACGTCGGGTCCTATCCGGTGCGTGCCCAAGTCGAACCGGGCGCCATCGCCGCGCGCCTGGCCGATGCGGCGCCGGAGACGGGGGAGTCGATGGAGGCGATCTTCGCCGACTTCGAGCGCGTGGTCATGCCCGGCATCACGCATTGGCAGCACCCGAGCTTCTTCGCCTACTTTCCCGCGAACGCAAGCCCGCCCTCGGTTCTGGCCGAGATGCTGACCGCAAGCTTGGGCGCGCAGTGCATGCTGTGGCAGACCTCGCCCGCGGCGACCGAGATGGAGACCCGCGTCCTGGACTGGTTGCGGCAGATGATTGGCCTGCCGGTGGGGTTTGCCGGCGTCATCCAGGACACCGCCTCGGCAGCCACCCTTTGCGCACTATTGACCGCACGCGAGCGCCACACGAATTGGCGGTCCAACGAGACCGGCCTTGCGGGCGGTGAGGTGTTCACTGCGTATTGCTCGGCCGAGGCCCACTCCTCGGTGGAGAAGGCGGCAAGGATCGCCGGGCTGGGCGCTGCGAACCTCCGCAAGATTGCCGTCGACGAGCGATTCGCCATGCGCGCGGATGCGCTCGAGGCGGCGATCCACGCCGACCTCGAGGCCGGACGTACGCCGCTTTTCGCCGTCGCCACCCTGGGCACCACGGGAAGCTCGGGCTTCGATCCGCTTCAACGCATCGGCGAGGTCTGCGCCGGGCAAGGAATCTGGCTGCACGTCGATGCGGCGTGGGCCGGCTCGGCGCTGGTGCTGCCCGAGCACCGCTGGATGATCGAGGGCGTCGAGCACGCCGAGAGCTTCGTCTTCAACCCCCACAAGTGGTTGTTCACCAACTTCGATTGCTCGGCCTACTTCGTGCGCGATGCGGCCGCGCTGGTGCGCACCTTCGAGATCCTGCCGGAGTACCTCAAGACGCCCGAGGCCGGCCGCGTCACCGACTACCGCGACTGGGGCATTCCGCTGGGCCGACGCTTCCGCGCGCTCAAGCTCTGGTTCGTGCTGCGAAGCTACGGCGTCGAGGGGCTGCGCGCGGCCATCCAGGCGCATATCGACATGGCCCACGCGCTCGCCCGCCAGATCGACGCCGCGCCCGACTTCGAGCTGCTGGTGCCGCCGGTCCTGAGCCTTCTCTGCTTCCGCTATCGCCCGGCCGGCGCCGCGGACGCCGCGCTCAAGACGCTCAACCAGCGCCTGTTGAACGCGCTCAACGATTCCGGCGCGCTTTACCTCACGCAGACGCGAATCAATGGCGACTTGGCGATCCGCTTCGCGATCGGCCAGACCGCCACCGAGCCTCGCCACGTCGAGGCGGCATGGGCCCGTATCCAAGAAACCGCGCGGGCGGAAGCGTGAGGAGGGCCTCATTGAGGCGGTTGGGGCGAACTTGGGCGAGGCGGATGAGCCTCAACAAACTCGAGCGGGGAACGGCCGCGGCTGCCCGAGCGGATCCGACCGATGTGGCAATGCAAGACCTGACCCCATCCCCTTCGCGGCTGCCGGAGCGGATCCAACCGATGCGGCAATGCAAGACCCGACCCCATCGCCCCCCGAGCCCCGCCACGTTGACGCGGCGTGGGCGCGGATACAGGAGACCGCGCGCGCTATTGAGGACTAAAGCGGTCCCCGGACCTAGTCACCGCGCGGCGCGGACCTCGAGGTGAAGGCCCTCGCGCTCCTGAAGGACGCCGATGATCTCGAACAGGTTGCGGGCTTGGGGGTTGCCCCTGGGCCCGAACATCCGCATCAGGCTTTTCGGCGGGCGGGCGGTGAGGGCGCCAAGCGCCGCGAATCCGATCGTCGCGTTGATGTAGTCGCGCAGCACGGCCTTGCCGGTGTCCACATCGCCGGCGAGGAGGCACTCAGTGCCTTCCCGGAGCAGTTCCTCGCGGAACGCCGGGTCGCGCTTGGCGCGGGCCTGGATCGTTTCCTTGAAGTCTCGGGTCAGGACCATCGCTAAGTCTCCCGTCGCTTGCGCTGTTTGTACTCTCGCCACAGGACTTGCGCGGCACTGATATCTGTGTGCTGTCGCCTCTTCGTGCCGCCGCCGAGCAGGATAACGAGTGTATCCCCGTCCTTGCCGAAATAGACCCGGTAGCCAGGCCCTAAATCTATCCGGTACTCCAAGACACCGGCCCCGACCCCTTTGGTGTTAGATAAGTTGCCTTGCTCCATCCGCACCAGGGCCGCCGCCACCTTGGCCGCGGCGCGGGCATCGAGCCTGTCGAACCACCTGGCGTAGGGACTGCGCCCCAGGGGGTCGACGTATTCTCTGATCTCGATTACAGAAGGTAACACATAAGGTACCTTTTGGCAAGGCCCCGCGCTACCTCGGTGCGGCCTGCCAAAAGCAGCGGCCGGCCGCTAGCGCGCGGTCCAGCCGCCGTCGATGACGAGGCTGGCGCCGGTGATCAGGCGAGCCGCCGGCGAGCACAGGAACACCGTCGCGCCCATCAAGTCGTCGACGCGGCCGATTTCGCCCCAGGGAATCCTGCTCAAGACGTCCTGGCGGAAGTCTTCGTCGGCCAGCATCGGCCGCGTCATCGGCGTTTCGATGAAGGTCGGGCCGATGGCGTTGACGCGAATCCGCGCCTCGGCGAGATCGATCGCCATCGCCTTGGTCAGGCCCTCGATGCCGTGCTTGGTCATGCAGTAGACGGTGCGCTTGGCCGAGCCGACGTGGCCGAGCTGCGAGGAGATGTTGACGATCGCGCCGCCCCGGCCGCCTTCGTTCATTTTTGCCGCCGCCGCCTGGGCGACGCGGAACGCGGCGCGGACGTTCAACCCCAGCACGTAATCCAGGTTCTCGGCCGTGACCTCGAGGAAGGGTTGGGGGATATTGATGCCGGCGTTGTTGACGAGAATGTCGAGGCGCGAGAGCCCCGCGAACAGGCCGGCGAGTTGCGCATCGTCGGTGACATCGCATACCTCGGGAGTTGCCTGCCGTCCGAGCCCGCGAATGCGCTCGGCCACGCGCTCGAGTTCCTCGCCGGTGCGGCTTACGGCGATCACGTCGGCGCCGGCCTCGGCGAGCGCGATGGCAAGCCCGGCGCCAATCCCACGCCCGGCGCCGGTAACCAACGCGGTCAGCCCGTCGAGACGCATGCTGGGCGTCTTCAGAGTCTCGATCTCGTCATCGCTCATCGCGACCTCCCGCGCAGGCGTGCGCCGTTGACCTATTCGGACCGCCGTCCTATGGCTGGGCGCAGCTTAGCGGGCCAGCCACGGCGATCAAGCCACGGGCGGCATCCAGGGGGACGACGGATGGCACGACATCTAAAGACCGGCATGGCGGCGGAAGCGGCGGCGGCCGAGGAAGCCGAGGTGCGCGCGGCCGTCGAAAGCATACTCGACGAGGTAGCGGCGGGAGGCGACGCGGCGGTGCGCACGCTCTCGAAAAAATTCGACGATTGGTCGCCGGCAAGCTTCAAACTCGAGGCCTCCGAGATCGAGGCCTGCGTGGCCGAGGTGTCCAACCAGGACATCGAGGACATCCGATACGCCCAGACCCAGGTGCGCAACTTCGCCGCCGCCCAGAGAAAGGCGCTGACCGATATCGAAATCGAGACCATGCCCGGCGTCACGCTTGGCCACAAGAACATCCCGGTCAGCGCCGTCGGCTGCTACGTCCCGGGCGGGCGCTACCCGATGGTCGCCTCGGCGCACATGAGCGTGGTCACCGCGCGGGTCGCGGGCGTCGGGCGCATCGCCGCCTGCGCGCCGCCCTACGAGGGCCGGCCGAGCGCGGGCATCGTCACCGCGCTGAGCCTGGGCGGGGCCGACGACATCTACTGCTTGGGCGGGGTTCAGGCGGTGGCGGCGATGGCGCTCGGCACCGAGACCATCGAGGCGGTGGACATGATCGTGGGGTCGGCATCGACCTGCTGGCCGGGCCCACCGAGACGCTGTTGATCACCGACGAGAGCTGCGATCCGGAAATGGCCGCCGTCGATCTCTTGGGCCAAGCCGAGCATGGCGTCACCTCTCCGGCCACTCTGATCACCACCTCGGAGACACTCGCTCGGGAGACCCTGGCCGAGATCGAGCGTCAGCTCGAGACGCTGCCGACCGCAGCGGTCGCCGGTCAGGCGTGGCGCGATTTCGGGCGGGTCATCGTCTGCGCCGACGAGGAGGAGATGGCCGCCGAAGCGAATCGGATCGCCGCCGAGCATGTGCAGGTCATGACCCGCGAGCCCCAGTTCTTCCTGGACAAGCTGGTCAATTACGGCGCGTTGTTCCTGGGCCCCGAGACCAATGTCGCCTTTGGCGACAAGGTGATCGGCACCAATCACACGCTGCCAACCAAGCGCGCGGCGCGCTACACCGGCGGCCTGTGGGTCGGCAAGTTCATCAAGACCTGCACCTACCAACGGGTGAGCCCGGAAGCGAGCGCCACCGTGGGCGCGGTCTGCTCGCGGCTTTGTGCGCTCGAAGGTTTCGCCGGGCATCAGGCACAGGCCGACCTTCGGGTCCGCCGCTACGGCGACTGCAACGACTGAGTACGACGGCGCGATTCACCGATTGTTAACCGTGTTGGTGTGAAGTGGCGGCGGAGTCCACGATCGCGACGAACGCCGCCATATGACATCCCAAGAGCTGTTCGGGCTTGCCGTCGAGCATCAGCGTGCGGGACGCCTCGGCGAGGCGGCGGGCCTCTATGCGCAAATCCTGGAAAGCGAGCCGGCCCACCCCATGAGCCTGTTTCACCTTGGGGTGATCTGCAATGACGGCGGCGATCCCGACGGCGCCGCCGATCTATTGACCCGGGCGCTCGCGGCGAAACCCGATCTCGCCGATGCCCGCTTCTCGCTTGGCGTCGCCCGCGAGCGCCAAGGCAGGATCGACGACGCCAAGGCCGCCTTCGAGGCGGTGGTGGCCGTCGCGCCCGACCATTTCATGGCGCAATTCAACCTCGGTCTCGCGCACCAGCGCTTGCGTGACGGGAAGAGCGCCTTGGCGGCCTACCGAAACACGGTCGCCATCGCGCCCGATCACGCCGAGGCGCACTTCTTGTTGGGCACGGTGCTTAAGACGCTGGGCGAGACCGATTCGGCCACCGCCTCGTATCGAACCGCCGCAGCGCTCGAACCCGGTGACCTGCGGGCGCGCCTTTATCTCGGCAACGCGCTGCAGTTGCTTGGCAGGTTGGGTGAGGCCGCCGAGGCCTACGGGGAGGCACTGGCGATCAAGCCGGGGCTCATGGAAGCGTCGTGCAACCTGGCCGAGGTCCGGGCCAAACAAGGCGATTTCAAAGAGGCCAAGCGGCTGTTCACGGCCGCACTCGCGGCCAATCCCGAGCACGCGGTCATCGTCGCCCTGAAGATGCTGGAGTGGGGCGTGCTAACTGAGGCGACGCTTCGCGAGGCAATTGCGCAGGCGCGGCGAGCGGAGCCCGGCGACGCGGCCGCGGCTAGCCTTATGTGGTTCCACGCCTATCGCCGCGGCCGGCTCGAGCTCGCCTGCCGGCTGTTCGATCGCTTCCGCGCGCGCCGCCTCGACGCCACAACGCCGTTTCAAACGGTGGAGCAGAAGTTCCTATTCGAGGCCTGGACGACGGTGCGCGCGGGGGATGCGTTCTTCGCTGGCCTACCCACGATCGCCGAGAGCCTTGACGGGTTCCCTCCGCTCAAGTGGGTCGAGCGCCACGAGCCCGTTGGCGACTATCTGATCTGCCTCCCGTGCGACGGCGTTTACTGGCGGCGATTCGGCGCCGACGTCGTGCGCTCGATCCGCGAGACCTGCAGCGGCGCGCACCTGCACGTGCATCTGTGTGATCCTGGAGAGGGCGACATCGAGCTTGCCCGATCGCAAGGCGATGCGAGCTTGCCGGTCGACATCAGCACCGCGGGGGGGGCCGGGTCCGGACTGTGCGGACAAGCAGTTCGCCAAGACCTACTACGCCTGCATTCGCTTTCTCCGCCTGTACGAGCTGCTCGAGGCATACCAGCGACCGATCATGCAGATCGACGTCGATTCGGTGGTGCGCCGCGACTTCCACGAGCTCTTCCACCGGCTCCAGGGTCGCGACGCCGGGATTCTCAATGTCATGGGCCGGCGCGGACCGTTTCGCGACTTCCACGCCGCCTACATCGCCTTCAACCCGAGCCCCGGCGCAAAGGACTATCTGTCGCTGGTGGCCCGCTATGTCGCGGCATTCATCCAGGGCGATGCGCTGACCTGGATGGTCGATCAAAGCGCCCTGTTTTCCGCCTACGACTACCTCGACAAGCGAGGCGAGGCACCCGACATCGAGCGCCTTGATATCGACCGCTTCAAGCACTGCGATTTTATCGCGCGCCACTATTTCGGGATGCCGGGGGGAATCGCGCTCGGCTAGAGCGGCGCGTGCAGGCGGCGCTGGCTAGATCACCCCCGACCTAGATGGCCAGGTGTCGCTTGGCTTCGGTATAGACTACTTCGCTCAAGCCGTGACTTATCGCCGCCTCGCGCGCGGCGGCAACGAGGTAGGCCCAACGGTAGGGCTCGGGTACCCGCATCCGTTCCTCGGCCGCCGCGGCCTGGAACTTGAACGCGTGCATTTCGGTAAAGTCGTCGCGGCAAACGATTTCCGACATCCGACGTTGCAGCGCCGCTGAATCGTAGCCCGCCTCGACGTAGGCCTGCGCCAGCGTCTGAATCTCGCGAATCTGGTCACCGGCCACGACATCGGTGACTTCCTGGTGCGCTTCCTCGAAGAGCCGTGCGCCGGGCCGCACCGCGATGAGGTCGGAAAGCGCATCCAGCGTCTCGGCGGCGCCCTGGCGCGGCAAATCCGCCGTGGATTGGCGCGCCAGCCAGGCCAGCCTGGCTTCGCTGCCGCGGACCTCGTGCCCCGTGGCCCAGCTGAGGAGCGCGCAAATCTTGTTGCGCGTGCTGACCCCTTCGAGCGAGATCAGGTAGCGGCGCGCACTAGCCCCGGTCACGAGATGAACGTCGAAGGGATTGCCGTAGTCGCTTCTGAGGTAGAGAAGCATTGCGCCGATCGAAAGGGCCTCGCCCGCAGCCTCAAGCGACATACCCTGGGCCAGCGCCTCGCCCAGCATGTTCGGAATCTCGGCGAACCTATCAGTTGCCCCGATGCGCTCGCCGAGCGCGCTCGCCCGCTCGCCGTCCACCTCGCCGGCCGGCGCAATCTCGGCATCGTCGAGCCCGTGTGCCGCCATCAGGCCGCTTCCGGCGTCGAATTCCTCGTACGCGCTCACGCCCTCGACGATTTCTTCGGTGGTGTAGCCGTCTGAATCGGGATGGGTGAGCGCGCGGACGTTGCTGGCCAGATAGCGGACCACCGGGCGGAGCACGACCGGCGCCCATTCCCAGCCGATGGCGTCGAGCGTGCGCGCCGCGAAGATCGGATACAACAGATAGTGATCGTCGAAGGGATTGCGCCGGATCGCCACCGGCAGTAAGAGATCGAGAACCGCCGCCGGCGACTGCGTCTGCAAGAGCCGCTGCAACATGCGTTCGGCCAGGCTGGGACGCAACTCGCGGATCGCAACCTCGAACTCTCGTGCCAGCGCCTCGTCGCCGCCATTGGCCTCGGCCAGCCCGATCTCGGGCATGATGTATGGCCCCATGCTTGGCGAATGCACGTGCTTGTTGGCAAGCGCTACCGCGTGCACGGTGGGCATGAGCGCCCAATCGCCTTCCAGGCGCGCCGCCGCGTCGAGGATCGAATAGGCGCCGGATACCGGGTGAACGGGGCCCCCGTGATGATCGCGCGGTAACTCGGTCGAGCGGCTGACCGCAAGCACCGCGGATCGCACCAACTCTTACGCGGTCGCCCCTTCGCGAATGCGGGCTACCGTCGCGCCGACGATTTCCTCGGGCGCGGTTTCCTCGACGAACTGGACTTGCGCCTCGATGGGCGCGGCGAAGGTGAGGACCGTATGCATGCGCACACTTTATGCGGCGGTCCCCACGCCGTCGAGCGTTATCCCCTCGATGCGGCAGCGAGTCGATTGGAGATGCCGCCCGTGATAGCCTTGATCGCACGAATACAGTGGGAGGGCGATATGGGCGAGACGATCAAATACCAGCTTGGCGAAGACCGCGTGCCTACGGCCTGGTACAACATCATGGCCGATCTACCCGGGCCCCCACCGCCGGTCTTGCACCCGGGCACCAAACAGCCGGTCGGACCCGACGACCTGTCGCCGCTGTTCCCGATGGCGCTCATCGGCCAAGAGGTCAGCACCGAGCGCGAGATCGAGATACCGGGACCGGTGCGCGAGGTCTATCGCCAATGGCGGCCCACGCCCTTGCATCGCGCGCGGCGCCTGGAGCGGGCGATCGATACCCCGGCCAAGATCTACTACAAGTACGAGGGCGGGAGCCCGGTCGGCAGCCACAAGCCGAACACCGCGCTGGCCCAGGCCTTCTACAACAAGGAAGCCGGCATCCGCCGCATCTCGACCGAGACCGGGGCCGGCCAATGGGGATCGGCGCTGGCCTTCGCGGGCGCCGTCTTCGGCCTCGAGATCGACGTCTACATGGTCAAGGTCAGCTACCAGCAAAAGCCCTATCGGCGGGCGATGATGGAGAGTTACGGCGCGCGCTGCGTGCCGAGCCCCTCGGAGGAGACTCAGTCCGGGCGCGCGATTCTGGCCGAGACCCCCGAAACCAACGGAAGCCTCGGTATCGCCATCTCCGAGGCGGTCGAGGTCGCGGCCACCAACGAGGACACCAACTACGCGCTGGGCTCGGTCCTCAACCACGTGCTTTTGCACCAGACCGTGATCGGCCAGGAGGCGATGGAGCAGATGGAGCTGGCCGGCGACGCGCCCGACATCGTGATCGGCTGCACCGGCGGCGGTTCGAACTTCTCGGGCCTCGCGTTCCCCTTCATCGGTGCGAAGCTGCGCGGCGGGGCCGACGTGCGCCTGGTGGCGGTGGAGCCGGCGGCCTGCCCCAGCCTGACGCGCGGCAAGTACGCCTACGACTTCGGCGATACCGGCCATCTCACGCCGCTGGTGAAGATGCACACCCTGGGCTCGACCTTCGTGCCGCCGGGGTTCCACGCCGGAGGCTTGCGCTACCACGGCATGGCGCCGCTGGTCAGCCACCTCCACGACGAAGGCCACATTGAGGCGGTGGCCTACCATCAGACCGAGTGCTTCGAGGCCGGGGTCACCTTCGCCCGCGCCGAGGGCATCCTGCCGGCGCCCGAAGCCAATCACGCGATCAAGGCGGCAATCGACGAGGCGCTGAAGTGCAAGGCCGAGGGGACGGCCCGCACCATCTTGTTCAACCTGTGCGGTCACGGCCACTTCGACATGCAGGCTTACGACGACTACGCGGCGGGCAAGCTGACCGACCAGACCTACGATGAGGGCGAACTTGCCATGGCGCTCGCGGGGTTGCCTCCGGTGGCCGCCGAGTAGCCCGATCCCACAGGAGCCAGCGACGCGCCCCGTCGCGATGCTCAGAGTTCTCATCGCCGACGCCGTTAGCCCCGGCGCAGCGGCTTTGTTCCGCGCCCGCGGCATCGCGGTCGACGAGCGCATCGATCTCGGCCCCGAATCGCTCTTGGCCTGCATCGGCGGCTACGACGGCATCGTCGTACGTTCGGCGACCAAGCTGACCGCGGAGACCTTGGAGGCGGCGGTCGCACTCAAAGTCATCGGCCGCGCCGGGGTCGACGTCGACAACATCGATGTCGCCGCCGCGACCGCCCGGGGCATCGTCGTCACGAACGCCCCCGAGGCGACGACCACGGCGACGGCCGAGCTGACGATCGCGCTCCTGTTGGCCGCCGCCCGCCAGGTACCTGCCGCCGATCGCGGGCTGCGGGCAGGCAAATGGGAGAAAGGGGGGTTCCTCGGGGTCGAGCTCTCCGCCAAGACGCTCGGCATCGTCGGCCTGGGACGAATCGGCAGCGCGGTCGCCGGGCTTGCGCAGGGTCTGAGGATGCGAGTACTGGCGACCGATCCCTACGTTGCCCGAGCGCGCATGGCGGAGCACGGGGTCGAGAAGGTGGCACTGGGCCCGCTACTCAAGCGCTCCGATTTCATCACCCTGCACGCACCCCTCACGGACGAGACACGAGGCATGATCGACGCTTCGGCGCTGCGCAAGACGCGGGAGCGTGTGCGCATCGTCAACTGCGCGCGCGGTGGATTGATCGTCGAGGACGATCTCGCCGCGGCGATACGCCAGGGCCGGGTGGCCGCGGCGGCGCTCGACGTGTTCGCCAAAGAGCCGGCGCTCGGCAATCCGCTGTTCGAGCTCGACCCGGTGATCGCGACGCCCCACATCGGCGCCGGCACGGTCGAGGGGCAGGAACGGCTGGCCTCCGCCATCGCCGGTCAAATGGCCGATTATCTGCTGAACGGGAAGCTCGTGAACGCCGTCAATCCGTCGGCCGCCGGCAGCGTCGCGGCGGCCGAGTCCTAGCCCAGCCCGCCCCTACTCCACGGTTACGGACTTGGCGAGGTTTCGCGGCTGGTCGACGTCTGTGCCCTTGAGCACGGCGGTGTGGTAGGCCAGAAGTTGGACGGGAATCGCGTAGAGGATCGGGGCGACGAAGGGGTGCACGGCGGGAAGCTCAATCGAGGCCCGCGCCATCTGGCCCAAGGCGGCGATTCCCTTGGCATCGCTCAAGAAGATGACCCGGCCGCCGCGGGCGATCACCTCTTGCATGTTCGAGGCGGTCTTTTCGAACAGATCGTCCGAGGGCGCGACGACGATCACCGGCACGCCCTCGTCGATCAGCGCGATCGGACCGTGCTTGAGTTCACCCGCGGCGAAGCCCTCGGCGTGGAGGTAGGAGATCTCTTTGAGCTTGAGCGCCCCCTCGAGCGCGATCGGGTAGCTTGAGCCACGGCCGATGTAGAGGACATCGCGTGCCTCTACCAACTCGTGCGCCAGGGCCTGCAAGGCCTCATCGTGATTCAACACCTCGGCCGCGCGCGCCGGCACCTCGGCGATGGCGCGGGACAGCGCCGCTTCTTCGTTGCCGTCGATCGCGCCGCGCGCCCGTGCCGTCGCGATCACCACGCAGGCAAGCGTGACCAGCTGACATGTGAAGGCCTTGGTCGAGGCGACGCCGACCTCGGGGCCGGCGTGGAGACCAAGGACAACGTCGGCTTCGCGGGCGATCGAGCTCTCGGGGACGTTGACGATGGCCGCGGTGTGCTGTCCGCGGTCGCGCGCGAAGCGGAGCGCGGCCAGAGTGTCGGCGGTCTCGCCCGATTGTGAGATGACGAGCGTGAGCCCGCCCTCGGCCATCGGCGCCGCGCGGTAGCGAAACTCCGAGGCGATATCGACGTCCACCGCGACGTTGGCAATGCGCTCGAACCAATACTTTGCGACCAACGCGGCGTAGTACGAGGTGCCGCAGGCGAGGACCGTGATCCTCGGCACCGCACCCAGTTCGAAAGGGAGTTCGGGCAACCGGATGGCGCGGTCCACCGGGTCAAAGAAAGCGTTCAGCGTTTCGCCGATGACGCTTGGCTGCTCATGGATTTCCTTGGCCATGTAGTGGCGGTGGTTGCCCTTGCCGATCAGCGCCCCGGAAAGTGCGGTCGCGCGCACCGGCCGCTCGACCACTTCGCCGTCGCGGTCATGGACCACCGCCCCGGTGCGGCCAAGCGCGGCGCAATCGCCCTCCTCCAGGTACGAGATGCGCTCACTGAGCGGCGCCAAGGCCAAGGCGTCTGAGCCAAGGTACATCTCGCCCTCGCCCCAGCCGATACAGAGCGGACTCCCGCGGCGCGCGCCGATCAGCAGGTTGTGCTCGCCGGCGAACACGACCCCGAGCGCGAAGGCGCCATCGAGCCGGGCGAGCGCCGCCTGGGTCGCCGCCAGCGGCGCCATCCCGCGCCCGAGGTTGTGACTGATCAGATGGGCGATGACCTCGCTGTCGGTTTCGGTCGAGAAGGCGCGCCCGGCGGCGGTCAGCTCGTCGCGCAGCTCGCGGAAGTTCTCGATGATGCCGTTGTGCACTACGGCCACGTCGTCGGTAGCGTGGGGGTGAGCGTTGCGCTCGGTAGGCGCACCGTGGGTGGCCCAGCGGGTATGGCCGATGCCGATAGCGCCGGGCAGCGGCTCGGCGCCCAATAGCATCTCAAGGTTGGCGAGCTTGCCCTCGGCGCGGCGGCGCTCGATCCCACCGTTGACCACCGTCGCGACCCCCGCGGAATCGTAGCCCCGGTATTCGAGCCGCCTTAGACCCTCGAGCAGGACCGGGCACACCGGGTCGGTGGTGATGGCGCCGATGATCCCGCACATCGGCTAGCGCCTGCCCGGTTTGCGTTTGGCCCAGTTGGCGACGTTGGTCTGCCGCTCGCGGGCGATGCCAAGCGAATCGGCCGGCACGTCGCGGTTGATGGCGCTTCCGGCGCCGACGAATGCACGGGCCCCAACCGTGAGCGGCGAGATGAGCGCGCTGTTCGAGCCGATGAACGCGTCCTCGCCGATCTCGGTGTGCGATTTGGTGACGCCGTCGTAATTGCAGGTGATAGTGCCCGCGCCGATGTTGGCGCGTGCCCCGATATCGGCGTCACCAAGGTAGCTCAGGTGATTCGCCTTCGCGCCCTCGCCGAGGCGCGCGTTCTTGATCTCAACGAAGTTGCCCACGCGCACCCCCGGACCGACCTCGGTTCCCGGCCGCAGGCGCGCGAACGGGCCGACGGTCGCGCCGGCCGCGATCTGCGCTCCCTCGAGGTGGCTGAAGGCGCGGATCACAGCGCCCTCGCCGACGCTCACCCCGGGACCGAAGACAACGTAGGGCTCGACAACCGCATCGCGCGCGAGATCGGTATCGGCGCTCAAGAAGACCGTGTCGGGCGCGGCCAACGCGGCGCCGCCGTCAACCGCGCGACCGCGCAACCGGTCCTGCATCGCGGCCTCGGCGAGCGCCAGGTCGGCGCGCGAGTTGACACCCAATAGTTCTTCCACCGGCGCCTCGGCAAAGGCACACCTCAGCCCCCGCGCCCGCGCCGCGGCGACCGTGTCGGTGAGGTAATACTCGCCCTTGGCGTTTTCCGAGTTGAGATCGCTCAATAGATCCGGCAGAACCGCCGCCTGAAGCGCGATGATGCCGGAATTGCAGAGGCCGAGCGCCTGTTCCTCGGGTCCGCCGTCGCGGTCTTCGACCACCGCCTTGAGCGCACCGTTGTCGTCGAGGACCAACCGCCCGTAGCCAGCAGGATCGTCAGGCCGCATGGCCAACACCGTGAGCGCCGGCGCCATCCCGTTGCGGTGGACGTCGAGCAGGCGCTCAAGGCTGGCGGCGGTAACCAACGGCACATCGCCGCAGACGATCAGCGCGTCACCTTCGAAGCCGTCGAGCGCGGCGAGCGCCGTCCGTGCGGCATCGCCGGTGCCGAGGCGCTCTTTTTGCACGACCACGTCGAGCGCGCCAATGTGGGCGGCCGCCGCCTCGGCGACGGCGTCCATCCCGGGGGCGATGACGAGGACGGTGCGCTCGGGATCGAGCGCCGCCGCGCTCGCCGCGACGTGGCCAATCATCGGCCGCCCGGCAATGGCGTGCATGACCTTGGGACGCTCCGAGGCCATGCGCGTCCCCTCGCCAGCGGCAAGGATCACGAGCGCGAGATTTCGCTTGGTCATCGCCGACAGAGGGGGCTAAGAACGCCTGCGCCACATGAAGCGGCGCGAGACTGCCACAAATCCCCAAGCCGCGCCAAGTCACGAATTCCTACTGGATTTTTCAATGGACCCAATGCGCTCGGCGATTATCTTCGACCTCGACGGCACCTTGGTCGACACCGCCCACGACTTGACCGGCGCGCTGAACGCGGTGCTGGCCAAGGCCGGACGCGATCGGGTTCGGCTCAGCCAAGTCCGTCACACCGTCGGCGGCGGCGCGCGGGGAATGGTCGAGTGGGGCTTCGCCGAAACCGGCGATGCGCTCGCGGCGAGCGACCTCGATGACTGGACGGCGGCGTTCTTGCGCCATTACCGTGCCCACCTTTGCGACCTGAGCCGACCCTTCGCCGGGGTTGCCGAGACCTTGGCGGCGCTGGCGGTCGAAAACTCCGCTATGGGCGTGTGCACCAACAAGTCGGTCGAGGCCAGCCGCCGGCTCTTGCGCGAGCTCGGCCTCGAGCGTTTTTTCGGCGCGGTACTTGGCGGCGACAGCTTGGCCGTGCGCAAGCCCGACCCCGAGCACCTGGCGGCCACGATACGCGCCGTCGGCGGCGAGCCGGCCCGCGCAGTAATGGTCGGCGACAGCGACATCGACGTCGCGGCCGCCCACAACCTCGGCGTGCCGGCGATCGCGGTCGCCTATGGCTATACCGATATCCCGGCCGCCGAGCTGGGTGCGGACGCCGTGATCGAGCGCTTCGATCAGCTGCCCTCGGCGATCGCCGCGTTGCCTTGACAAGCCACGAGCGCGGTCCCTAAATGATCTTGCCAGGCCGGTGCGGGGCCGGTAGCTCAGCGGTAGAGCGCCCGTTTCACATGCGGGAGGTCGCTGGTTCAAACCCAGCCCGGCCCACCATCCCCGAGAGGGGGATTCTTATGAAAAACCAACTGTTTAGCGACATTCGGATCTTCGACGGCACGGGGAAGAAGCCCTACGCGGGCGAAGTCTTGGTGCAGGGCAACCGCATCAAGGACGTGGCCAAGGGCAAACGCCGGATCGAGCGTGGGGGCGCCACCGTCATCGACGGCCAAGGCGCCACCCTGATGCCGGGGATGGTGAACTGCCACGGCCACATCAGCTATCCGAACCTTGGCGGTCCGCTCAAGGAGGTCGGCGAGATCCCGCCCGAGGAGCACACGCTGATCTCGGCCCACAACGCCGAAACCATGCTCGATCACGGCTTCACCGCGGTGGTCAGCGCCGCCGCGGCTAAGCCGCGGCTCGACATCGTCATCCGCAACGAGATCAACGCCGGACGCATTCCCGGACCGCGCCTGCTGGCCTGCACCCCCCAGTTCAACGCCACCGGCGGGCCGTGGGATGCGCGCCAGATGCACCTCGAGCACCGCACCTTCGAGGTCATCGCCGACGGCCCGCATCGAGATGCGCCGCAAGGTCCGGGAGTTGGTTCGCGAGGGCGTCGATTTGGTCAAGCTGACGATCTCCGGCGACAACTTCTCGTATGACTTCGCCGCCGAGGACGAGACGACGATGGCCGAAGACGAGATCGCCTCGGCCTGCGAGGTGGCGCGATCGCGCAACCTGCGGGTGTGCGCCCATGCGCGGAGCGACGAATCGATCGAGCTGTGCATGCGCCACGGTATCGAGATCATCCACCACGCGACGCACGCCAGCGACCGGACGATCGACAAGCTGGCCAAGGCCGCCGACCGCTTCTTCGTGTGCCCGGCGCTGGGCGTCGAGTACACGACCGCGTACGAATCCCAGGACTGGGGGATCGAGGCCGCCTACATCGAGGCCGGCGGGTTCGCGCGCGAATTCGAGGTCGCCTGCGTCACCATGCGCAAGATGTTCGATGCCGGTATCAAGGTGATGCCGTTCGGCGATTACGGGGTGGCGTGGAACCCGCTCGGCACCGATGCCCGCGACCTCGAGCACTTCGTCAACCACATCGGGTTCAGTCCGGCCGAGACCCTGATGATGGCCACCAAGTGGGGCGGCGAATGCTTCGCCGGGGCCGGCAAGACGCCTGAGCTTGGCGAGGTCAAGAAGGGCCATCTTGCCGACCTCGTCCTGGTCGACGGCGATCCGCTCGCCGACATCTCGGTGCTTCAGGACCGCGACAGCTTCCTGATGATCATGAAGGACGGCGCCTACCACAAGCCGCCCCAGCCGAGACGCCTGACCGCAGGCAGCGTCGCGGCGGCGGAATAGGGCCGGCGCGGAGCGCTGTTCACGCGTAGTCGAGCGGCAGGGCGGTGGTGTACTTGATCTCTTCCATGGCGAACGACGAGCTCACGTCGGAGAGATCGATCTTCTCGATCAGTCGCTTGTAGAAGCCGTCATAGGCGGCGACGTCGGGGACGACGACCCGCAGGAGGTAATCGATCTCGCCGCTCATGCGGTAGAACTCCACGACCTCGGGAAACTCCTTGACGGTGGTGGCGAACTCCTCGAGCCAACGCTCGGAGTGATGGCGCGTCCGCACCGCCACAAAGACGGTGACGCCGAGGTTCAGCGCCTTACTGTCGAGGAGCGCGACGCGGGCGCGTATGACGCCTGATTCTTCGAGGTTCTGGATGCGTCGCCAGCACGGCGACGACGACAGGCCGACCCGCCTGGCGATCTTCGCCACCGGCATGCCGGCGTCCTCCTGGAGGCAGGCGAGAATGCTGCGGTCGGTCTCGTCCATCGGTTCGTGGTATCCGATTCCTCCGAATGCCGCTTCGACAGAATATCTTGCTTCATACTACGCCGAAAGCCGATTGTGGAGCAAGATATTTCCAATGTTGGAACGTATTGTCCTTGTCCGCCGTTGGCTGGGTTGCTTTGTTTCGGGTGATGGCTCCGAGGAAGGCACCATGCCCAAGATGATCACCGCGAATCGGCTCGGCGACGGCGAGGTCGTTTACCTGACCCGGGACGGCGGCTGGTCGGCGCGGTTTGGCGAAGGCCACGCCTTCGACGGCGAGGCCGAGGAAGATCGCCTGCTCTCGGTGGCGGCCAAGGCCGAAGCAGAGCTTGCGATCGTCGTGCCGTATGCGATGGAGGTCGCAAGTGTCGAGGACGGCGTGGCGCCGCTCTCCCAACGCGAGCGGATCCGCGCGCAAGGTCCCACCGTGAGCGCCGAGCGTCGGCAGCGGGCGGCCGCCGCGGCCCGTGGGCAAGGCTGATGTACCGCTACGATGAGTTCGACCGGGCGCTGGTGGACGAGCGCGTCGCCCAGTTCCGGGGACAGGTCGCGAGGCGGCTAGGCGGCGAGCTGACGGACGAGGAATTCAAGCCACTGCGGCTGTTGAACGGGCTCTACCTGCAGCTCCACGCCTACATGCTTCGGGTGGCGATCCCCTACGGCACCCTGAGCGGGCGCCAGATGCGGATGCTCGCCCACCTGTCACGCGAATACGACCGCGGCTACGGCCATTTCACGACCCGCCAGAACATCCAATACAACTGGCCCAAGCTTGCCGACGTTCCCGACATGTTGGCCGACCTCGCCACTGTCGAGATGCACGCGATCCAGACCAGCGGCAACACCATCCGCAACGTCACCGCCGACCATCTTGCCGGGGTCGCGGCCGACGAGGTGGAAGACCCGCGGATCTACGCCGAGCTGATCCGCCAGTGGTCGACGCTGCACCCCGAGTTCAAGATCGCCGTCACGGCCTCGCCCAGCGACCGGGCGGCGCTCCGGGTGCACGACATCGGCGTCCACCTTCGTCGCACGGGCTCGGGGAAGGTCGGTTTCGAGGTCATGGTCGGCGGCGGTCTGGGTCGGACCCCGATGATCACCCACACCATTCGCCGGGCCCTGCCGAAGAAGCATCTGTTGTCCTATCTCGAGGCGATTCTGCGGGTCTACAACCAGCTCGGCCGCCGTGACAACCTGTTCAAGGCGCGGATCAAGATCCTTGTCCACAGCGTCGGCGCGAAGCGATTCGCCGCCATGGTCGAGGAGGAATGGCGACACATTCGCGACGGCAAATCGCTCGATGTGCCGCGCGAAGAGATCAAGCGGATCAAGGACTACTTCGCGCCGCCACCCTACCAGCAGCTCGAGCCCGAACCGGCGTCGCTTGCCCGCGCCCGCGCCCGGGACCAGGAATTCGCCGCCTGGTGCGAGCGCAACCTCGGCGACCACAAGCAGCCCGGCTACGGCATCGTCAACATCTCGCTCAAGCCCATCGGCGAGGCGCCGGGCGACGCGACGGCGGAACAGATGGAGGCGGTGGCCGATCTCGCCGAGCGCTTCGGTTGCGACGAGATTCGCGTCACCCACGAGCAGAATCTGGTGCTTCCCCACGTCCGCCTGGCCGATGTCCACGCCGTGTGGGCGGGCCTGCGGGAAGCCGGGCTGGCGACCGCCAATATCGGTCTCGTCAGCGACATCATCGCCTGCCCCGGCCTCGATTACTGCAATCTTGCGAACGCCCGTTCGATCCCGGTGGCCGAGCACATCGCCGAGCGCTTCGGCGAGACGGCGCGCGAGCGCGACATCGGCGACGTCAAGCTCAAGATCTCCGGCTGCATCAACGCCTGCGGGCACCATCACGTGGGCCACATCGGCATTCTCGGCGTCGACAAGCGGGGCTCGGAGTTCTACCAGATCACGCTCGGCGGCAGCGCCGATGAGAACGCGGCGCTCGGCGAGTTGGTCGGCCCCGGCTTCTCCTATGACGAG
>CAYUNL010000006.1:0-31812 GCA_964446055.1 uncultured Alphaproteobacteria bacterium
TGGCGTTCAAAAGCGACGAAGAAGGTACCGAGACCCTGGAAGGCCGGGCCGACTACGATAGCGAATACGAATACAGCCACTCCCACCATCTGCCAGCCGCGAAAAAATCGAGGCTGGGTGGGCTGTTCTGTTGTCGCACTCTCTGGACCCATGATTCAAATATACTCCCTCCGCTCGACTACAGGGGGTATTTCCGGCCCGAGGGCATAAACAATTGCTGGAGTCCAGTCACGGGTGTTGACGACGACGCGGACGATAAACGGGGCCCCACACACAGCGATCACATTGGAATCCGCACCCGGCGGCCTGCAATCCATCGGAGGATTGTCGCTCCGACGACCATAAACAACCCAGCGTGTGCGACGGCGACGACTAGGACCCACCACCATGCAAGTTCGGGCAGGAGCAAGGAAACGGCGCTGCCCACTACGAACAGAGAGGCACCCACAATGAACAGGTGCGTTCGTAGGTCGGGCGACAGCCGGGTGTCCCTCGCTCTCAGGTCAGGGTTGAATTTGCTGGGAGTGGCCATTATGTGTGCATGGCCACGGCGAGTAGGACCATTCCTACGAGGCCGGCGACAACAGCGACGGCGGTAAAGATCCCGAGGCCTATTCTCAGTTGTTTGGCTCTGCTTCCCATGGTGAATCCCCTTTCATTTGTTGGACGTGTGCTCGATGTACTCATTCGTAAGCCAGCACTTTGTGGACGGGTGTTTCCAGGATCTCAAAGGCGGGGATAGCGCTAGAGATTGACGCGACGAGTATGACGATGGTTAACCAAAGGCCTACCCCAAGGCCGGAGAAGCTGGTTGCTAGCGGCGTTTGGAGGAATATCTGTCCCGTGATCTTCTCGACGAGCAGGCTTGCCGGCACCGACAAGACAACTGCGACGGCCCAGCTCAGGACGGCGATAAGGACGCCCTCCACGAGCACGACCTGAAGCACCTTGCCGGTGGAGGCGCCCACGGCCCGCATGACACCTAGCTCACGGCGGCGCTCCAGAACGCTGATACTCATCGCTTCGATCAGCCCAAGACCACCTACCACTGAAATGAGGACGGCCATCATCATGAGCAGACCGACGATGATCAACAGATGGTCGTCAAGCGCTTCGCGGCCATCGCTGGCGGTAGCGACGGAGACGACTCCGATACCTTCTTCGCCAAGCCGGTCTTTCACGACGGCGCGGTGTTTTGTTACACCTGCGTTGCCGGCCACCAAGTCGATGTTGGCGGCCGCGTCGCCGGCTCGAACGCTTGCGATTCTACCGAGGTGTACGCCGAAGGCCTGCGCGTGCCGCCGCTCAGGCTTTACGCGCGCGGCGTGCCCAACGAGACGCTGTTCAACATCATCGAGCGCAATGTGCGCGTGCCGGTCAAATTGATGGGTGATTTCCGCGCTCAGGTCGCGAGCCTGGAGACCGGGGAGGGCGGCATCCGCGAGCTCATTGAGCGCTATGGCGCGAACGATCTCGAAGGGTACTGCTCGGCGCTGCTCGACTATGGGGAGCGGCAGACGCGTGTCGCCATCGGCGAGCTGCCGGCGGGCGTCTACGAATTCACCGATTATCTCGATTCCGATGGCATCGAGCGCCGGCCGGTACCGCTCAAGCTCAAGCTGACCATCGCCGCCGACCGCGTCATCGCCGATTTCAGCGGCAGTTCTCCCCAGGTACAGGGGGCGATCAACTCGACCAAGAGCATGGCGAAATCGGCGACCTACGCCGCTATCCGCTCGGTGCTGAGGGGCGAGATTCCAGGCAACGGCGGGTTCTTCCGGGCGATCGAGGTGATCACCGAGAAGGGAAGCATATTGGACTGCGTCCTGCCGGCGGCCTCGGGCGGGCGCGGGGTGACGCTCTTCCGCATCGCAGATACCGTGTGGGGCGCGCTCGCGCAGGCGATTCCCGATCGCGTATTCGCTGCCACCGAGGGCGGTACAACGGTGTACAGCATCGGCGGCTACGATGAGGATCGCGAGGCCTTCGTCCTGGTCGAGATCTTCGGTGGCTCGTGGGGCGGGCGCCCCGACCGCGACGGCATCGACGGCATCTCGCACCCGATTCTGAACCAGCGCAACATTCCCGGTGAGATCATGGAAGCCGAGCACCCGGTCGAACTAGTGCAGTACGGCTTCTTGCCAGATACCGGCGGCCCGGGAACCTACCGTGGCGGCATGTCGCTGGTGCGCGATCTGCGCTACTTGGGCGCGGTGCCCGCGCAGCTGCAGTTGCGCTCGGACCGCTGCGATCACATGCCATGGGGGTTGGCCGGCGGCAAGGATGGCACGCCGTCCTATAACCTGCTCAATCCTGGCACCGATACCGAGCGAAAGCTGAAGGCGATGGATACGACGACGATCAAACAGGGCGAGATCGTCCGCTTCGTATGTCCTGGCGCTGCCGGCTGGGGCGATCCTCTGGAGCGCGATCCGGTCGCGGTGTCGGCCGACGTGCGCGAAGGACGGCTGACCCCGGCTTATGTCCGCGAGCACTACGCGCTCGCCGTCTCCGCCGACGGCACTGTGGACGAGGCCGAGACCAAGAAGCTCCGGAACGGCGGCTAGCCTAAGCCGCCCTGATACGCTTGACCTTGATGCTGCGCGCCAAGCCGCGCGACTTGGCGAGGTCGTGGGCCAACTGCATGCGCAGCCAATGATCCGGAGTCGACCCAAACGCCTTCGAAAGGCGGTACGCCATCTCGACGGAAACCGACGCCTTCTCGTTGACGAGCGCCGACAGGGCGGGGCGTCCGACCCCGAGATGCCGAGCGGCCTCGGTGACGCTCATGCCGAGTTCGCCCAAACAATCTTCACGAACGATGGCGCCGGGGTGCACCGGGTTTCGCGTCGCCATACCTAGGTCCCTTTCGCTTCAGTGATAGTCCAGGTAGTCCACGTCCACCGCGTTCTCGCTCTCGAATTGGAACGTGACCCGCCAGTTCGCAGATATCGAAACGGCATAGTGCCCCTTCAACTCTCCCCTAAGTCGGTGGAAACGAAAACCCGCCAAGTCCATTTGTTCCGGCCTCGCCGCCTCATTCAGCGCGGAGAGCACGCGCAGGAGCTTCGGAACATGGTGCTGCATGACCTTGGCCGAAGTTCCTCCTTCATGGAGGGCTTTTAGTCCCTTGTGGCGGAACGACGTGATCACGGCGTATTGTATCCTGTCGCGCGTCACACGTCAACGATCACAGTGAGGCGCGTTTGTGCGATCCTCCCGTGCTCCTACCGCATTCTGTTGGGCTGTAGCGAATCGGCCTTGGCCGGCTCGAGGGCACAATGAGCGGGCGCTCCGGAAAAGTCTACGTGACGAAGTTGGCAGCCGCGCAGCGTCAGCTTTGCGCTGCGATCCGCATGTTCTTTGACGGTGAGGACGAACTTGCAGTTCACACCGTTGCGTCCGCCGCTTTCGGAATACTGCGTGACCTAAAGGCCGAGCGCGGTCGGGATGAGGCAGCTGACAATTATCTTAATGCCGTTTTCTATGCCGTTCGTGACTACAGGCGCGGCACTCTCCCTGGCTATCTCGCAGACGATCCTCAAATGATGAAGTGGATTCGCGATATGGCGAATCGCATGCCCATCAGCGCATCTTCGCAATATGAAGACGTTGCCGCATCGGTTTCCCCAGGTCTTGCACAAGATTTCTGGCGGAAACGTAATGCCGTCTCGAATTTCCTAAAGCATGCAGACCGTGACGCAAAGTCACACATCTCTCTGGATGAGGTCGATAATCTATGGTTGCTCACGCAGGCAAGTGGTTCATACCTGGACCTCACAGATGACAATCTCGGGGCTGAGGGTTTCGTGCTGTGGGTGTACGGCAACGCTGTACGCGGCATGAAAGAGGGAATGCCACGTAAGTTCAGAGGACTGGCGTCGAGTATCGAGAAACTTGAACCTGATGAACAGATCAGGTTCTGCTCGCAATGGCTTCACGAAATGAAGGAAGCCACACCGCCGCCGACTAGCACCATGCGTAGCTGAGCAAACCCCAGCTAATCCGGCACCGTGTAGCGGGCAAGCGCTGGGCGGTCGAGTTCGACGCCGAGGCCCGGCAACTCGGGCGGGCGAACTCCGCCCTCGCGAACCAGCCACGGATCGCCGGCGATCAGGTCGTCCTCGACCCAGTTGATCAACGCCTGCGCCGGGCGGTCGAGTTCGGGGCGGGCGATTCCGAGGTGGCACATCGCCGCCCACGAGACGCCAAGCTCCCAGCGGGCGCGCAACCAAAAGCGGCGCGATAGCGCGGCGGCCCGGATCATGACGTCGATCACGCCTTCGATGCCGCCGTGGAGGTGGATGTCGCTCACCACCGAGTCGATCAGCGGATAGGCCGAGACCGCGTCGAGGTTGAAGCAATGGGTCGAGACCGGAACCCCGAACTCGCCGCGCAGCCGCTCGCAGCCGGCGAGGCTCGCCACCGGCTCCTCGATGTTGGCGAGCCGCGCCTCGGCGACGCCGTCAAGGAAGCGCCGCGCGGCTTCGATCTCGAATCCCATGTTGGCGTCGACGGCGAGGTCGACCTCGGCGCCCACCGCCTCGCGCACCGCCTCGACGATCGCGATCTCGCTCGGCACCGGGTGCAGTCCGACCTTGAACTCGAACATCGAGGCGCCGCTTTCGGCGACCGAGCGGGCGGCGATGTCGGCCATCGTGGCGGCGATCTCTTCCGCGCTCCGCCCTTCGTCGGGGTGGACGGTATAGGCGTAGGCGACGAACGGCGCGCGCTCGCGAACCGGCCCACCGAGTAGGCGGAACAGCGGCTCGCCCTGGACCTTTCCGGCAAGGTCCCAGAGCGCGAGCTCGATACCGGCGAAGGCGTTGAGCTCCAGCATGCGTTCGGGATAGCCGTAGTCGAACGGCTGGCGCGGCAGGCAGGCATCGCGTACCGCCCGGCGCGCGGCCGCCGGCAGCCCGACGATCTTGGGCGCGAATTCCTCGTTGACGATGCGCGCCGAGAACGTGCCGCGGGTCTCGCCCACGCCCACCAGCCCACCGTCGGTCTCGACCTCGACGATGGTGCTCGACACATGGGTGAGCGTGTTGCGCACGAACGCCGCCGGCCGTGTCACCGGCACACGCACCGCGCTTGCGCGCACCGCGGTGATCTTCATGGAGCGGATCCTCAGCCCAGCCAGGCCGCTTTCCTACGCGCCCCCGCCGTTGGCCCGCAGGTGTTCGCGCAGTTCCGCCGTGGCCGCATTGTCGAGGGTTGGCGGCTCGCCGGGCCCGATTGCGACGCCGTAGTCGGCGGCGGCGCTCTCGACACTCACCTTCTCGGCGATCACATCGTCGAGGACGCGCTCGGGATCGCGCTCCAGCGGGTCGCCATAGCCGCCGGCGCCCGACATGATGTGGCGGAAGACATCGCCCTGCTTCAGCCGTTCGGGCGTCATCAGCAGCACGGGCAGCACGCGGTCCTCGCTGCCGGGGTTGATGATGTTCCACGACGGCGTGCCCTCCTTGCCGCCAAAGAGCCCGTGCGGGGGGCGGCGCCGCTTGTCCGAGCGCACGTTGAGCTCGGCGGTCTCGGCGAGGATGCGGTACTCGCGTATGAGCGACAGTCCACCGCGGTACTTGCCCGCACCACCGGTGTCGGGCACCAGGCCGTAGCTGTCGATGCGTAGCGGGTAGGAGGACTCGATCATCTCGACCGGCACGTTGCATTGGTTGGCGCCGATGTGAGGCGCGCCGTCCTGGCCGTCCGAGGTCGATGAGCCACCCGAGTTGCCCATGAAGGTCTCGCAAAAAACAAACGGCGTGCCCTCGCGCCAGCCGCTGATGGTGGGCAGGGTCGAGCCGCCGGAGTTGTCGGCGCGGACGCGGTCGGGCACCGCCTGGGCGAGCGCTCCGAACAGGCAATCGATCATCCGGTAGCCGGTGATCCCGCGGGCGCCGCACGGGCCCGGCAGGACGGGGTTCATGACCGAGCCCTCGGGGGCGACCGTTTCGATGGCCCGGGTGTAGCCAAAGCAGTTGGGGACCTCGGCGGGCATGATCGAGCGCAGGGCGGCGTACACGCAGGCCTTGGTGAACGGCAGCGTCGAGTTGATGCCGCCTTCGACCTGGTCGGAGCTGCCGGTAAAGTCGACGCACACGCCGTCGCCCGCGAACGTCACCGCGGCCTCGATCACGACCTCCTGCGGATCGGCGCCAAGGCCGTCGATGTGGTCGGTGAATCGGTAGGTGCCGTCGAGGATGTCGCGGAACTCGGCGCGCGCCAGGCGCTCGGCATAATCGTGCAGGTGGCGCGCGTATTCGCTCACCGTGTCCAACCCGTAGCGGGCAAACAGCTCCTTGAGTTCCCGCTCGCCGGTGGTGCAGGCGGCGACTTGGGCCTGCAGGTCGCCAAGCACCTTGTCGGGGGTACGCACATTGGTGGCGATGATGTCCCACACCACCTTGACCGGCTTGCCACGCTCCATGAACTTGATCACCGGCAGCCGCAGTCCTTCGGCGAACACCTCGGGCGCGCCGAGCGCGTTGGAGCCGGCGACGATGCCGCCGACGTCGGAGTGATGCGCCACGGTCGTCGCCCAACCGGCCAAGACCGCCCCCTCGAACACCGGCTTGACGATGTAGATGTCGGGTAGGTGCTGGCCGGCGGCGACATAGGGATCGTTGAAGATGAAGACGTCCTCGGGATCGATCCGGCCCTCGTACTCGGTGATCAGATTACGCATGGCGTCGTAAAAGCTGCCGAGGTGCATCGGCGTGGTGACGCCTTGGGCCAAAGTCTGGCCATGCACGTCGCAGATGGCAGTCGAGAAGTCCATCGATTCGCGCACGATGCCCGAATACGAGGTGCGCAGCAGGATCAGCGCCATATCGTCGGCGACGGTGTCGAAGGCGCTCTTGAGAATCTCGAGCACGAAGGGGTCGAATTGAGGTTCGTTCGCGCCGCGTCCTTGGCTGGCTGGCGATTGCGTCATTGGCTGCTCCGATCCTCGATGATGATGCTGGCGGCCTCGTCGAGCCACGCGTCGCAATCGGGGGGGACGACGACGGTACCCTCGTACTCCTCGATGATCAGCGGTCCGGCGCGGGCATCGGCCGAGAGCCCGGCCCGGCTAATGACCGGCGTCTCGACGACGCCGACCTCGGGCCCGAAGTACGCCGGCCGGCTGGTTTCCTGGTCCGAGGCCAGGGTAGCCGTGCCGTTGATCGCCCGCGCCCCTGGCGGCGTTACCGTGCCGATCGCGCGCAGGTTCACGGTCTCGAGCGGATAGGCGCCCTCGAAGCTGTGCCCATACCGCCGTTCGTGCTCAGCCTCGAACCTTCGCCCGAGCTCCGCGATGGTGTCGGCGCCGAGTGGGCCCTCGGGCAGAGGCACGGTAATCTCGAAGGCTTGCCCGGCGTACCGCATGTCCGCCCAACGGCTGAGCGATACCTCGGGTCGCGGGTAGCCAAGGCGGGATACGATCTCGGCCTCGATTTTGCCATAGACGCGCTCGACCTCGCCAAGATCCATCGCCGCGGCGAGACCCGGGAATGCCCGGCTGAGGTTCAGTTCGAGGTTGGCGAGCAGCAGGCCGACCGCGCTGAACACCCCGCCGGCGGGCGGCACGATAACCCGCCGCGCCTTGAGCTCGCGCGCCAGCGCCATCGCGTGGACGCCGCCCGATCCGCCGAAGGCCATCAGCGCGAAATCACGAGGATCGCGGCCGCGGTAGGTGGTCACCGCCTTGATCGCGCGGATCATGTTGGCGTTGGCCACCCGGTGGACGCCATAGGCGGTCTCGGTGACCTCGCGGCCGAGCGGCTCGGCGATGCGGCTCTCGATCGCGGCGTGCGCGCGCGCCGCGTCGATCGGTACCGTGCCGTTCGCCAGCGCCTGGGGGTTGAGGAAGCCCAGGACGACGTTTGCGTCGGTCACGGTCGGCTCCTCGCCGCCCATCGCGTAGCAGGCCGGGCCCGGTGACGCGCCGGCGCTCTGGGGCCCCACTTTGATCGAGTCGGCACGGTCGAGCCAAACGATCGAGCCGCCGCCGGCGCCGACCTCGGAGATGTCGATCACCGGCAGGCTCAGCGCGTATCCGCCACCGCCGATCAGCTTGCTGGTCGAGGACATGCCGCCGCCGACCTCGTATTCGTCGGCGATGATCAGCTTGCCGTCCTCGACGATCGAGGCTTTGGCCGTGGTGCCGCCCATGTCGAAGGTAATGACGTTGCCGTAGCCGCTGGCGTCGCTGATGTGGGCCGCCCCGACAACTCCCGCGGCGGGGCCGCATTCAACGATCTGGGCCGGCTTGTCGAGCACCGAATCGGCGTCGAGGACGCCGCCCGAGGACTGCATGATCATAAGCCGGCCGCCAGCGCCCGCACTTTCAAGCTGGTCGATGATCGATTTGAGATAGGCGCTGACCGGCGGCCCGACGTAGCCGTTGATGACCGTGGTGCTGGTCCGCTCGTACTCGCGGATCTGCGGCAGGACATCGACGGAGAGCGAGATGAAGCGATCGCCGAGCTCGGCCTGCAGAATCTCGCCGATCCGGCGTTCGTGCTCGGGGTTGACGTAGGAGTGCAGCAGGCACACCGCGACCGATTGGACATCCGAGGCCTTGATCCGGGCGACGGCGCGGCGCACGTCGTCGATGTTCAGTGCGGTGATGACTTGACCCTGGGCATCGATTCGCTCTTCGACCTCGAAGCGAAGATGGCGAGGCACCAGCGGCGGGGGTTTGACGTGGAGCGGATCGTAAAGGCGCGGGATGCGAATGCGCCTGAGCTCGAGCACATCGCGGAAGCCCTTGGTCGTAATCAACGCCGTCTTCGCGCCCTTGTGCTCAAGGATTGCGTTCGCCGCCACCGTGCAGCCGTGCAATACCTCGTCGATGTCGCCGAGCGGCAGCTCGAGATCGGCCATCAAGTCGGTGATGCCGGCGATCACCGCATCGGCATAGTTCGCCGGCGTCGACAGCAGCTTGCGCGTCGCCAGGATGCCTTCGGACGTGAGGAACGCGATATCGGTGAAGGTCCCGCCGATGTCCGCCGAGATCCGGTGCGCAGCCGTCATGCTCAGATTCGCTCCCTAGCTAGTCCCTAGCATACCCCATCAGTGGAAACGATCGGGGCGGAAAGCGTCGATGTCGATGGCGGGGGGCCGGCCCGCCGCGAGGTCCGCAATGGCCTGGCCGGTGGCGGCGGCGGTGGTGAGCCCGATGTGGCCGTGGCCGAAGGCAAGGTACGCGTTACGGTGGCGTGGCGCCGGCCCGATGACGGGTAGCGAATCGGGCAGCGAGGGCCTGAAGCCCATCCATTCGGTCCGCCGGCTCACGTCGAGCTTGGGGTAGAGCCGCTTTGCATGCTTCATCAACAGGGCGTGGCGCGAGGGATCGGGCGGCGCCTCGAGGCCGGCGAACTCGACTGTCCCGCCAAGCCGCACGCCCTCGCGCATCGGCGTGACGCCGAAGCGCATGTCACCAGAAACCACGGGCAAGCGAGGCGCGATTCCGGGGTCGGCAACGGTCACGTTGTAGCCCCGCTCGGTATCGAGCGGCACGCGCAATCCGAATTGTCGGGCGAGCGGCTTGGACCAGGCACCGGCTGCGATGACCACTGCATCGGCCGGATGTGCGCCGGCCGCTGTACGCACCGCCTCGACACCCTGGGCATTGAAGTCGAAGCCGAGGACTTCGGCGCGATGGACCGTGCCGCCGGCGCGCCTCAGCGCCTCGGCCAGGGTCTGGACCAAGCCAAATGGATCGATCACGTGCGCGACCTTAGGGTACAGCGCCCCACCGATGAATATGGGTGCAAGGTCGGGCACGAGCTGGCGAATCTCGTCCGCGCCGAGGGTCTCGACCGTGGCGCCGAAGCGCTGCCTGAGTGCGATTTCGGCGCGGGCGCGCGCGAACGATCGTTCGGTCTGGTAGACGTACAACAAGCCGCGCCGGTGCACGAGATCGCCGGCGCCGGCAAGCTCGAGCAGCGGCCCATAGGCGTCGAGCGCTCCCAGTACGAGGCTGGCAAGCGCCGCACAGATGCGCTCGACCTCGGCGGCGCGGCTGGCGAGCAGGAAGCGCCCCAGCCACGGCGCGATGCGCGGCAAGTAGCGCCAGCGAATGGCGAGTGCTGCGTCCGGATCCAGGAGCATGCGGGGCACGTCTCGGATGATGCCGGGCAACGCCATCGGCGTGACGTGGCTGAGCGCCAACAGGCCGGAATTCCCCTTGGAGGTGCCCTCGCCCGGATCCACGCGGTCGAGCAGGGTAACGTTCCAGCCGTCGCGCTGCAGATAGAGGCCGCACGCCACGCCGATAATGCCGGCGCCGACAACGACGGCGTGGCGGCCGCGGGGGGAGGGAGATTCGCCGGTCATCGGAGCTCCTCGATCGGGACCATTGCCCTAGCTTAGCCCGTTGCAGTGCGCGGCGGCCATAGGTTGGCCGCTCGCCTTGATTCACCTCGGCAAAGCTTGTTTAGTGGCGCAAAAGGGGGAGGGGGATGCCGCTCACGACCGAACGATTGAGGGCGCTCGAACGCGAAGGCTTCGCGGTCGGCGGGCGGCTGTTGGACGATGCGCAGCTGGCGCGGCTCAAGCGCGAGTTTGACGCCATGATCGCGGGCCTGCCGTCGGGGCAGCGGTCCGAGAACATGCCCTCGGTCCACTACGACAACGCCTATCTGCTGGAGCTGTTCCTGAGCGATCCATTGGTCGATGTGGCGGAACAGATCCTCGGACCGGACGTAGCCTTGTTCGTGACCTACGCGATTAGCAAACGGGCGAGGGACGGCCTCGAGGTGCGTTGGCACCAGGACGCCGCCTACTGGCCGATCACGCCCATGAGTACGTTTACGCTATGGCTGGCGGTCGATGATTCGGACAGCGAAAACGGATGCATGCGCGTGATTCCGGGTTCGCACAGTGACCGCGTGGTGCACGATCACGACATCGATGCCGCGGGGCAGACGACGCTTCCGCTCAGCCTCGAGGGGATCGATGGACAGGGCGCGGTGGATGTCGAGGTCAAGACCGGCGCTTTCTCGGTCCATGACCCGTTCGTCCTGCATTGTTCGAGTCCCAACCGCTCGACGCGCCGGCGCTGTGGCATCACGATCAAATACATCGCGACCGATGTCAGCCTCGACCGCGACTACGTCTCGCCCAGCGGCTTCGACTGGCATGGGGCGCGGCTCTACCACGCGCGCGGCGCGCGCGGCGCACTCGATTACTGGAACTAGAGGTAGCGAAATGCCGACCGGACCGCGAGCGCCAAGTCCACGAGATATCCTCGAGATCGCCGAGGACTTCGGGATCGACATGAGCGAAGGCGAGGCCGCGACCTATGCGCGTCTGATGGCGACCGCGGTCCGCTCCTACCGGCGCCTCGAGGAGTTGCCCGAGTACAAGCCACCGGTGAAATATCCGCGCACGCCCGGTTACCGCCCAAGCGCCGAGGACAACCCCTACAACGCCTGGTACTGGAGGACCGAGATCGAGGGCGCGGCGGAGGGGCCTTTGAAGGGCGAGCGCGTTGCGGTCAAGGACGCGATCTGCGTCGCCGGGGTGCCGATGATGAACGGCTCGCAAATGCTCGAAGGCTTCGTTCCCGATATCGACGCTACCATCGTGACGCGTCTCCTCGACGCCGGCGCGATCATCGTCGGCAAGACCAATGCCGAAGACTGCTCCTTCTCCGGCGCCGGCCACACCTGCTCGCTGGGGCCGGTTCGCAATCCCCACAAGCCGACCCACGCACCCGGCGGCTCCTCGGGCGGGAGCGCCGCGGCGCTTGCGGCCGGCGACGTCGACATGGCGCTCGGCGGCGACCAGGGGGGCTCGATCCGGGTTCCCGCCTCGTGGTCGGGCGTCTACGGCCTCAAGCCGACCTATGGGCTGGTGCCCTACACCGGTTGCGCGATGATCGAGATGACCCTCGATCACGTGGGACCGATGTGCAATTCGACCGAGGGCGTGGCCCGCATGCTATCGGTAATGGCCGGGCCCGACCCGCTCGACCCGCGCCAGCGCGGGGTGATTCCCGAGGACTACGTCAGGGATTATCTTCCGGCGCTCGAGCGCGGGGTCAAGGGGATGAAGATCGGGGTCGTCAAGGAGGGTTTCGGCCAGGCGCACTGGGAGGAATTCGACTTTCCAGGCAGCGAGGCGGTGGTCGATGAGAAGGTAATGGCGGCCGTGGCTGCGCTCGAGAGTGCGGGCGCCGAGGTCAGCGAGGTCTCGATCCCGATGCACATGTCGGGGCCCCACTTCTTCAAGGCCATCATCTTGGAGGGCGCGGCCGACTTCATGATCCGCGGGGCCGGTGGCGGCACCAACTGGGCGGGCTACTACAACACCTTGCTCTGCGAATCCTTCGCCCGTGGCCGTCGTGCGCGAGCGGCCGACATGCCGCCCTCGGTGCGCGCGGTCCTCTTGGCCGGCCAGTACATGCAGCGTACCCACCACGGCCGCTACTACGCCAAGGCGCAGAACACCCGCCACCTTCTGAACGAGGCCTATGACCAAGCGCTCGAACGGTACGACGTGCTGGTCATGCCGACGATGCCGTTCCGTGCGACCCCGATCCCGCCGCCCGACTGCTCGCTCGAGGACTACATGTTCTATTCGCAGAACCTGGTGAACAACACCTGCCAGGGCGACGTCACCGGTCATCCCTCGATCAGCGTGCCCTGCGGCGTGGCCGACGATCTGCCGATCGGCATGATGATCACCGGCCGGCATTTCGACGATTCATCGGTGATCGCCGCGTCGGCCGCCTTCGAGCGGACCGCCAATTGGAAGGACATGTGAGATGCCGACCGGACCGAAGGCGCCAAGCCCCAATGAGATCGCCGAGCTCGCGCGCGAGTTCGAGATCGAGCTCAGTGCCGACGAGGCCGAGAGCTACGCCAAGATGGTCGGCGGCGCGGTGCACGCCTATCGCCGGATCGAAGAACTGCCCGAGCGCAAACCGCCGGTAAAGTACCCCCGCGGCCCCGGCTATCGCCCAAGCGCCGAAGAGAATCCATACAACGCGTGGTACTGGAAGACCGACATCAAGGGCGCCGCCGAAGGTCCGTTGAAGGGCGAGCGGGTGGCGGTCAAGGACGCGGTGTGCGTCGCCGGGGTCCCGATGATGAATGGCTCGCAGATGCTTGAGGGCTATATCCCCGATGTCGACGCGACAATCGTGACCCGCCTGTTGGATGCCGGGGCCACCATCGTCGGCAAGACCAACGCCGAGGACTGCTCGTTCTCGGGCTCGGGGCACACCTGCGCACTGGGGCCGGTACGCAATCCCCACAATCCCGCGCATGGCCCGGGTGGCTCATCCGCCGGGAGCGCCGCCGCGGTCGCGGCCGGCGACGTCAACATGACGATCGGCGGCGACCAGGGGGGCTCGATCCGTATTCCCGCGGCGTGGTCCGGTATCTACGGCCTCAAGCCGACCTTTGGCCTGGTGCCCTACACCGGCTGCGCGATGATCGAGATGACGCTGGACCACGTCGGGCCGATGTGCAACTCGACCGAGAGTGTGGCCCGGATGCTATCGGTCATCGCTGGCCCCGATCCGCTCGATCCGCGACAGCGCGGCGTCATTCCGAATGACTATGTCCGCGACTACCGCCCGGCGCTGGAGCGCGGCATCAAGGGGGTGAGGATCGGCGTGGTGAAGGAGGGCTTCGGCCAGCCGCCCTTCGAGGACTTCGGTTTCCCCGCCAGCGATCCGGTGGTCGACCGCAAGGTGATGGCGGCGGCGCGACGGCTCGAGGGCTTGGGCGCCGAGGTCAGCGAAGTCTCGATCCCCATGCACAAGATGGGCCCCTACATCTTCCGCGGGATCATCCTCGAAGGCGCCACCGACTTCATGATCCGGGGCAACGGCGCCGGCACCAACTGGACCGGCTTTTACAACACCACGCTGGCCGAGGCCTTCGCCCGCGGCCGCCACGCGCGGGCAAACGATATGCCACCCTCGGTGCGGATCGTTTTGTTCATGGGCGCCTACCTGCAGCGCCACTACCACGGGCGCTACTACGCGAAATCACAGAACGCCCGCCATCTGCTGACCCAAGACTACGACGCGGCGCTGCAAAGCCACGATCTTCTCGTCATGCCGACGGTGCCCTTCCGGGCGAGTCAGCTGCCCAACCCGGATCACTCGATCGAAGAGCACCTGCGCGTGTCGGGGAACATGTCGGGCAATACCTGCCAGATCGATGTCACCGGTCACCCTTCGATGAGCGTGCCCTGCGGCATGGCTGAGGGCTTGCCGGTGGGCATGATGATCACCGGCCGGCACTTCGACGACTCTCAGGTCATCGCGGCGGCGGCGGCCTTCGAAGACTCGGGCGACTGGCGCGCCATGTGAGCACGCAACTTCTCGGTCGCCGGACCGTCGACCACCAGCGTTTGCTTGTCGATGATCACCCCATAGCGCTCGCGCGCCGCCTCGATCGTCACCTTCTCGTCGATCACATCGTCGAGCACTCGCTGCGGCTCGCGCTCGAAGGCGTTGCCGAAGCCTCCACCGCCCGCTGCAACGTGGCGGAAGACGTCGCCGTCCTTGAGCGCAAAGGCCTCCATCGGCATGCTCGGCAGAACCCGCATGCCGGACCCTTCGCCAAGGGTGTTGGTGGATGAACCGCCAGGCTCACCGCCCCACAGCCCATAGGGCGGGTGGTCGCGGCGGTCGGAGCGCAAGGTCAGGCTCGCCTCCTCGGCCCTGATTCTGAAATCGCGTACGCACCCCAGGCCGCCGCGGTACTTTCCCGGGCCCCCGGAATCTGGATTGAGCCCGTAGCGAATGATTTCCAGTGGCAGCGTGGCCTCGATCAGTTCGACCGGCTGGTTGGAAAGGTTCGCGATCGGATTGGAGATGCCCTCGATCCCGTCGCGGGCGGCGCGGGCGCCCCAGGTGCCGACCATCACCTCGGTCAGCACGAACGGCTTGCCCTGATGATAGCCGCCGATCGAAAAGAGCGACGGCCCGCCCTCGCTGGCGGCGATAACCTTGTCGGGCACGACTTGGGCGAGCGCTCCCATGATGGCGTCGAACACGCGGTAGCCGATAACGCCGCGCGCCGCACACGCCGCGGGGGACCGCGGATTGACGATCGTGCCGACGGGCGCGGTCACGGTAATCGGCCGCATGTAGCCTTCGCAATTGGGGATCTCGCGGCTACCGATGCAGCGGATGGCGCCGTAGCAGACCGAGTTGGACATGGCGATCGGGCAGTTGATGGCCGCCGCCACCTGTGGCGAGGTCCCGGTTAGGTCGACGCTGAAGGTCTCACCCGTCACTTCCAGGGTCACCGCGATGGCGATCGGCTCGGGTTCCTCGCCGAAGCCGTCGATGTAGTCGGTGTAGCTGTAGCGGCCATCCGGGATCGCCGCGATCTCCATTCGCATCAACCGTTCGGCGTGGTCGTGCAAGGCCTCGATATAGGCGTGCAGCTGGTCCGCCCCATACTTGGCCAAGAGCTCGGTCAAACCCTTCTCCGCCGCGTGACAGGCTGCGAGCTGGGCGCGCAAATCGCCCAACACTTCGACCGGTTGGCGGGTGTTGCGCTCGATGATCTTGAACAGTGTGATGTTCTTCTCCCCGCCCGCGTAGAGCTTCAACAGGGGCATACGCAGGCCTTCCTGGAAGATCTCGGTCGCGTGCATGGCGACGCTCCCCGGGGCGATCCCGCCGACGTCGGAATGGTGCGCCATGGTGGTGGCGTAGCCCTCGAGCGCGCCGTCGAGGAAGATCGGCTTGACGACGTAGATGTCCGGCAGATGCTGACCGCCCGAGCCGTAGGGGTCGTTGGCGATGAAGACGTCGCCCTCGTGGGTGTCGTTGCCGTAGACCTCGACGATCCGACGCATGAGGTCGGGGAAGGCGCCGAGCTGGATTGCCAAGGTAAGCCCCTGGGCGACCACCCGCCCGTAGCGGTCACAGAGCGCCGTCGAGTAATCCATGGTATCGCGCACCACGGGCGAATAGGCGCTGCGCATGAGCACCAGCGCCATTTCGTCGGCGATCGAGGCCAGGGCGTTCTTGATGACCTCGAAGGTGATGGGATCGACCTCGATTTCTTCTGGCATCGCCTTACCCCACGTGAATGTCGATGTTGCCGAGATCGTCCAGCGTGGCGCGGCTGCCCGGGGGCACGACACAAGTGGCGTCGTATTCCTCGACGATCGCTGGCCCCTCGACCGTGCGGCCGATCAGCGCGCCGCGCGAGACCACGGGGGTCTCCATCGATCCATGCTCGGCGCCAAAGTACGCCTCGCGGGTGCCCGGCTCGACGCCGCCCGAAAGCTCGAGTACGGCCGCGGGGTCGTAGGAGCGCGGGCCGCGAGCCGCGGCGCACGCGACCACTTTGACGGCCACCAGCTCGACCGGGTCGGCGTCTGAGCGGTGTCCGTAGGTGCGTTCATGCTCGGTGCCGAAGTCGGCGATCATGCGCCCTATTTCCGGGGTGCCGGGCGCCACCGGTATGGTCAACTCGTAGGCTTGGCCGGCGTAGCGCATGTCCGCGTAACGGCGGGTCTCGGCCGTGCCCGAGCCGCGAAGCTCCTTTGACAGAACGGCGGTCCCTTCGCTTTCGAGACCTCGATAGGCGTCCTCGATCGTTTGCGCCGCTATCTGGTCGGCGGGCGCGACGAGGGTCTTGGTGAACTGATACTCGGTGTCCGAGAACAACAGCCCGAGCGCGCTGAACACGCCCGGCGCCGGCGGCACCAGTACCCGGCGCATCTGAAGCGCGCGCGCGATCTCCACGGCGGCCACCGGACCGTTGCCGCCGAAGGCGAACAGCGTGAAGTCGCGGGGATCGCGCCCGCGGTAGGTCGACACCGCCTTGACGGCGCGGGTCATGGTGGCGCTGGCGATCAGGTAGATGCCGTGGGCGGCGTCGAGCAGCGATTTCTTGAGCGGCGCGGCCACCCGCGATTCAATCGCGGCCAGCGCCTTGGCGGCGTTGAGCTTGACCGAGCCGCCGACGAGCTGGTGGGGGTTGAGATAGCCGAGCGCCACCAGAATGTCGGTGAGTGTTGGATCCTCGCCGCCAAGGTCGTAGCACACCGGCCCGGGCGTGGCGCCGGCGCTCCGTGGCCCGACATCGATCCGCCCCTCACCGTCGATCGAGACGATGCTCCCGCCTCCCGCGCCGATCTCCGAAACATCGATGAACGGCAGCTTGATCGGATAGCCGCCGCCCTTGACCAGGCGGCTCGAGAGGTTGATGCCGGCGCCGATCTCGTACTCGGCCGTCCTTCCCGGTACGCCGTTCTCGATCATCGCGGTCTTGGCGGTGGTGCCTCCCATGTCCAGCGAGATGACGTTGTCGTGGCCGGTCCTGGCGGCGATTCGGGCGCACGCGATGACCCCCGCCGCGGGTCCGGATTCGACGATGTAGGCGGGTTTTTCGATGGCCGCCTCGGCGGCCATGACGCCGCCCGAGGACTGCATGATCTGGAGCGGCGCATCGAGCCCGATGTCCCGGAGTTGGCCCACCAGCGAGCCGAGGTAGGTGGCGACCACGGGACCGATGTAGGCATTGACCGCGGTGGTGCTGGCCCGCTCGTATTCGCGGATCTCGGGCAGGATGTCGGCCGAGCAGGTGATGTAGATGCCGTTTCCTACCGCCTCGCGTACCAAGTCCTTGACCCGGTGCTCGTGCTCGGGATTGGCGTAGGAATGCAGCAGGCAGATCGCCAGCGCCTCGGCGCCGGCGGCGCGCACCTTCTTGGCCGCCTGCCGGACCGATTCCTCGTCCAGCGCCTGCCAAACCGCTCCGCCTCCGCCAAGCCGCTCGGTGACCTCGAATCTCAGCCGCCGGGGCACCAGCGGCGGCGGTTTTTCGTATTGAAGATTGTAGAGCTCGGGGATGCGTAGGCGCCGCATCTCCAGCACGTCGCGGAATCCCCGGGTCGTGATCAGGGCCGTGCGTGCGCCTTTGAATTCAAGAATGGTGTTGGTCGCGACCGTCGTCGCATGGACCACGCCGTCGATGTTCTCCGGCCTGATCGCGGCATCGTCAAGGATCTCCGTGATACCGGCGATGATGCCGCGGCCGTAGTCCTCGGGTGTCGACGAGACTTTCCGCGTCCTGATTGAGCCGTCCATGCCGAGGAGGACGATATCGGTGAACGTGCCTCCGATATCGACGCCGATCCGGTAGCGCGCACTCTCAGCCATGGGCGCGCGGGGGCCTCATCGTCGGCGGATGAGCCGTACGAGCGTATTGACCAGAGGAAGTTCACCCTTGGCGATCTGGTTGATCGCCACGGCGATGATGATGATCGTGCCGACCGCAACCTGCTGCCAGAAGGTCTGGACGCCCATTAGGATCAGTCCGTTTCGGATGGTGGCGATGATCAGCACACCCCCGAGCGTGCCGATGACCGATCCCGCGCCGCCCATCAGCGCGGTGCCGCCGATGACGACTGCGGCCACGGCGTCCAACAAATTACTTTGCCCGAAATTGCCGTGCCCGGCGTCCAATCGAGAGCTCAGCACGATGCCGGCCAGGCCGCCGCACAGCCCGCTGATGGCGAACGCCATGATGAGGACTCGATTGACCCGGACGCCGGCGAGCTTGGCGGCCTCGCGGTTGCCACCCACGCCGTAAATCTGCACCCCGAGACTGGTCCTACTCAGAATGAAAAACAGTACGGCGTAGACAGACACGGCGATGATGATCGCCATAGGTATCTCGCCCCACACCTTGCCTTGGCCGATGAACGGGTACCAGCTGGGAAAGCCGGAAACAGGCCGTCCGGCGGTAAGCACCAGCGCCGTGCCCTGGGCGATACCAAGCGTCGCCAGCGTGACGACAAACGAGGGCATGCCGAAATAGACCGTGACGTATCCGTTGAATAGGCCGATCATGAGCCCGACGCACATTGCAAGCGCGATTGCGACGCCGAGCGGCATTTCCTCGCGGATGATCAATAGCGCCACGACCGAGGCGGTCAGCCCGATGGCCGAACCGATCGAAAGGTCGATCTCGCCGGCGATCAGGACCACGGTGAAGCCGGCGGCGATGATCGCGATCGGCGACGCCTGCAAAAAGATATTGAGGATGTTTCTGTAGGTAAAAAAATACTGTGAGCCGATGCTCAGCGCGATCCACAGTACGATAAGGGCAAGGAAGATGGCCCCCGCGCGGAGGTACTTGGCGGCTTGCGGCCACCGATTGGTCAAACCAGAAGCCGCTGATTCGCTCAAACTACCGAAGCTCTATTGAAAGTCGGATGGGCCGGGCGAGCGTACTCAGTGTCGCCGCCCGACCCATCACGAACCATTGCCTCAAAAACTACGCGTGAGGGCCGCTCCGGGCTACTTGCATCCGCCCTTAGCGCGCGCCAAGCGTTCCTTGGTCTCCGCGGCGAGCCCGTCGCCCGGGTCCTCAGCGGTCCCGTCAAGGAGTCCGTTTGCCAACGCCGTGTCCATCGGAAGGACTTTCATCGCGATGAACGAGGGGACTTCCTCGCCGTGCACGATCTTGATCGCGGCGTCGATCATGTCGGCTCCGATGGGTCGGGCGAAGATCATGTTGGTCATAGCAAGCTCGCCCTTGAGGATGCTGCCGAGCGCCTCGCAGGTGCCGTTGTGACCGACGACCGTAACCTGATCGGCCAAACCGGCCACCTTGACTGCCTGCAACACCCCCATCGCGACGTCGTCGTTGGCGCCATAGATGCCTTGAATGTCGGGACGCGCAGTAAGCATGTCCGTGGCGACCGACATCGCAATCTCACGGTCCCAGTTTGAAGGCGCTTGGGCCACCGTTCCATCGATGCCGGCGGCCTTGATGGCCTTGAGGAATCCGACCGTCAGCAATGCGCCGGCCTCGTCGGCCGGGTTGCCTTCGACGTGCGCGACGACGGAGCCCGCCCCGAGAGCATTGGCCAACCACGATCCCACGTTCACACCGTTCTGTTCCCAGTCGGCCGAGAGGAAGCTCACGTCCTCTCCCTTGGAGCCGCGCGAGAAGATCGAGAGCACAGGAATCCCGGCCTCGTTCGCCTGGACGACCGCCACGCCGGTGGCCGCGCCATCGATTGAGTCGTAGGCAAGGACGTCGACGCCCATCGCGATGTAGTTCTCCATCGCTTTGGCCTGCTCTTCGCCAGAGTACGTCCCGGTGGTCTGGAGATCGACGTTGCCGACTTCCGCCGCGCGCGCCTTGGCGCCGATGTCGATGTCGAGGATCGCCTCGTTGGAAAGTTCCGGCAGCACCAGGCCGATCCGGATGACCTTATGGTCGGCACTCGCCGACTGTCCGAACGCTGCGACCGAAGCCGCGACGCCAAGCGTAATCAAAAACTTAGATCCTAATCGCATAGAAATTCCTCCCATTTGCGCCGGCCATGGGGGCCGAACGCATTGTGGGGCGAAGTTTATGCAAGCTAGTTCGCTCGCGCAACCCGCGCGTGACCGTTGTGCTATCGCGCCCGTCGGGCAAACACGTCGGCGAAGGATAGTTCACCCTTCGCCGCCTGGTTGATCACCACCGCGACGATGATGGCGTTCGCCTGAAGAGCCAGTACCGCGAGCGAAACTGCGATGCCAAACGTGACGAGCAATCTCTGTGCTGCACTCATCTGGTCCTCCCCATTTCACGCCGAGCCCGCGGCCTGGCGTTTGTGGGAGCGAAGTCTAAGGGGACGGGCAACCCCGTCGGGCTGGGCCTAGCTGCGAAAGCCGTCCGTGGCGCGGATCAGCACCTCGGCGACGCCGGGCTCGGTTTGCGCGTGGCCGGCGTCGGGGACGATGGTGAACGCCGCCTCGGGCCACGCCTTGTGCAGGGCCCAGGCGGTACGGACCGGGGTTACGGCGTCGTAGCGGCCTTGGACGATCGCGCCGGGGATGCTGCGGATGCGCGGGACGTTCTCGAGGATCCAGCCGTCGCTCTCGAAAAAAGCCCCGTTGACGAAGTAATGGGCCTCGATGCGGGCGAGCGCCACGGCAAAGTCATCGCCGGCGAACTCGGCCAGCAGGTCTTCGTCGGGCAGCAGGGTGATCGTGCCTCCCTCCCAAACGCTCCACGCCTTGGCGCATTCCAGTGCCGCGTCGCGGTCTTCGCCGGTCAGCCGGCGGTAGTAGGCGCCCAGCATGTCGTGGCGCTCGTCGAGGGGAATGGGTGCCACGAATTGCTCGTGGAGATCGGGGAACAGCGCGTCGAGGCCGCTTTGGTAGAGCCAGTCGAGCTCGGTTTGGCGCACCGTGAAGATGCCGCGGATGACGAGCTCGCTTACCCGGTCTGGATGGGTGATCGCGTAGGCGAGGCCGAGCGTCGAGCCCCATGAGCCACCGAAGACCATCCACTTGTCGACGCCGAGCATCTCGCGAATGCGCTCCATATCGGCGATCAGGTCCTGGGTCGTGTTCTCACGAAGCTCGGCGTGGGGCGTCGACTTGCCGCAGCCGCGTTGGTCGAACAGGATGATGCGGTAGGCGTCGGGGTCGAAGAAGCGGCGGTGGACGGGGCTGGTGGCGCCGCCGGGGCCACCGTGCACGAAGAGCGCCGGCCTGCCCTCGGGGTTGCCCGATTCCTCGTAGTAGACCCGGTGAAGCCCGACCTCGAGCCACCCGGTTTCGCGCGGCTCGCACTCTGGATAGAACAACGCGCGCCGCGTCACTCCGACCGCTTTGTCCATTCGCTGGCTCCCTGCCCCCTCAGCGAAACTCGTCAGAAGTATGCACCGCGGTCAAGGCACGAGCTAATGCTCGCCGCCCGCCTACTTGGTGCCGTAGAGGCGGTCGCCGGCATCGCCGATGCCGGGCACGATATAGCCGTGGTCGTTGAGCCGCTCGTCCACCGCCGCCGCGAATAGCGGCACGTCCGCGTGCGCCTCGTGAAACGCGGCGACGCCTTCGGGCGCGGCCAGCAGGCAAACGAACTTGACCGCGCCGGCGCCGTCTTCCTTGAGCCGCTGGACCGCGGCCACGGCCGAGTTGCCGGTGGCGAGCATGGGATCGACGACGATGACCTGGCGCCTCTCGAGGTCCGTCGGCACCTTGTAGTAGTACTCCACCGCGGCCCGGCTGACCGGATCGCGGTAGAGTCCGATGTGGCCGACCAGCGCCGTCGGCACCAAGTCGAGAATGCCATCGAGGATGCCGGTCCCGGCGCGCAGGATCGAGACGACGCACAGCTCCTTGCCGCGCAGCACCGGCGCCCTCATCGTCGCGACCGGGGTTTCGATCTCATCTTCGGTCAACGGCAGATCGCGCGTCACCTCGTAGGCCAGCAACGTGCTGATCTCGCGCAGCAGCCGCCGGAAGTCGGCCGGCGTTGTGTCCTTGCGCCGCATCAGCGTCAACTTGTGCTGGACTAGCGGATGATCGACGATCGTCACGGCTTGCGGCATTCCTCGACCTCGTCTCCAGTCTGCCTCGCCTCGAAACGCCGTCCCCTAGCGAGTGCTCTCGGCGGGTTACGGCTGGGTCCGGGACCATACGGGGAATCTTCGGACGGGTACACCGGGCGGCCCCCGGTGGGCGGCGTTGACACCGCCTTTTGCCGGCCCGTAGCATCGCGCATGAATCTCGAATCAGAAGACGAGCTCAGGGACCTGCAGTCATTCGACGACCCGCGCGCCGCGGTCGATCGGATCGCCGAGATCTATGCCGAGGGACGTGCCCTCCTCAAGGTGCACTTCGACCGCTTCGTCGGCGGCGAGCGGAGCGGACCCAAGGTCGACGCCTGCTATCCCTATCTACGGCTCGAGGTGCCCACGGTGCCCGCGGGCGGTGTCCGTGGCCCACTTTCGTACGGCGCCGTCGCCGAACCGGGCGTCTATGGAACCACGCTGACCGAGCCAGCCCTGTTCCGCAGCTATTACGAGGAGCAGATCCGCCTGCTCATCGAGAATCACGACGTGCCGGTCCGGGTCGGCATCTCGAATCGCCAGATTCCCTTTACCTTCGCGCTCGAAGAACTGACCGCCGATCTCGATGCCGATGGCGTCGCCCGGCTCGCCGAGGCGTTCCACCTGCCCGATCTTTCCGAGATCGACGACCGGATCGCCAACGGCGACCGGCGCAACGGCGGCGGCGCCCGCCCGCTCTCGCTCTTTCCCGCCGAGCGGGTCGACTTCTCGCTCTCGAGGCTGCGTCACTACACCGGTACCGCGCCGGACCATTTCCAGCGCTTTGTCCTGTTCACCAACTATCAGCGCTACGTCGACGAGTTCGTCGAGTATGGCCGCGAGGCGGTGAGTACCGGCGAGAGCTTTCGTGCGTTCGTCGAGCCCGGAAACGCCGTTCTCACCAATCCGCGGCTGACCGGCCTTCCGTCCACCGGCACGCCGTCCGAGAAGCTACCCCAGATGCCCGCCTATCACCTGGTCAAGGACCGTCATATGGGGGTGACGCTGATCAATATCGGTATCGGCCCCTCCAACGCCAAGACCGTCACCGATCACGTCGCCGTCCTGCGCCCGCACTGTTGGCTGATGATCGGCCACTGCGGCGGCCTGCGGGCCACCCAGCGCCTCGGCGATTACGTGCTGGCGCATGCCTACGCTCGGCTCGACCACGTCTTGGACAACGACCTGCCGCCGGTGGTTCCGATTCCCGCGATCGCCGAGGTCCAGGTGACGCTCAGCGATGCGGTTGCCCGGATCACCGGCCTCGAAGGCGCGGAGATGAAACAGCGCCTGCGCACCGGGACGGTGGTGACCACCGACGACCGCGACTGGGAGCTTCGCTACGACGAACTCGCTGCATTCTTCAACCAATCGCGCGCGATCGCCATCGACATGGAATCGGCCACCATCGCGGCCAATGGCTTCCGCCTCCGCGTCCCCTACGGCACGCTGCTCTGCGTCTCCGACAAGCCGCTCCACGGTGAGATCAAGTTGCCCGGTATGGCCAACGCGTTCTACCGCGAGCGCGTGAGCCAGCACCTGAAGATCAGCCTCGCCGCGCTCGATGAGATGCGCGACGACGTGCCCCGACAAGCCTTGCACTCGCGCAAGCTCCGCAGCTTCGACGAGCCCGCGTTTCGTTAGCTCCCACAGGACCAGGCTCGCAAAGGACCCGCCTATGGCCGGCACAAGCGATCTGGCGAATCTGTCCGCGGCCGAACTCGGTCGCCGCGTGACCGCCGGTGCGCTCGACCCGGTACATCTCGCCGAGTCCTTCCTCGAGCGCATCGAGGGCTATCCCGACCAAACCGTCTTCTTGACGATGACCGTGGAGCGGGCCCTCCGCGAGGCCGAGGCGAGCGCCACGCGGCACCGCGCCGGACGGCCGCTCGGTCCGCTCGACGGTGTTCCGACGGTGTGGAAGGACATCCTCGACGTTGCCGATACCGTAACCACCGCGGGCTCCGACCTATTCCGGGACAACCCGGCCGCTGGTGCCGATGCCGTGGTCGTCGCCAACGCAGACCGCGCCGGTATGATCAGCCTCGGCAAGACCACTTTGCCCGAGTTCGCGTTCTCCGGGCTCGGGCAGAATCCTCATTTCGGCACCCCCCGCAATCCCAGCGATCCATCGCGCATGACCGGCGGCTCGTCTTCGGGCACGGCGGCGGCGATCGCGGCCGGACTGGCTCCGTGCGGACTTGGCACCGATACCGGCGGCTCGATCCGCATACCCGCGTCCTTCTGTGGGATCGTCGGCTTCAAGACCACCGAGCGGCGCATCGACAAGACCGGCGTGATCCCGCTTTCGCACACCCTCGACACCCTGGGTCCGCTGGCCCGAACGGTCGAGGACTGCCTCCTGCTCGATGCGGTCTATCGTGGTGTATCCCCCTCCGCCGTTGCTCCGCCGCCGATCGCCGATGTCACGGTACTGGCGCCGCCGCTGACAAGCATCGTCATCGCACAAGGCGATGACGCCGTGGTCGCGAACTTCGAATCCGCGCTCGAAACCTTGGCCCGGTCCGGGGCGCGGATCGAGCGCCGGCCCTTCGAAATGTTCGACGCGGTCCACGCCCTGACGGCGAAGCACGGCACCATCCTCGCCGCCGAGTCCTACTATCAGCACAAGGACCGGGTCGACGGCGCGGACGCCGCGCGCATCGACCGCCGCGTGATGGCCCGAATCAGGCGCGGCACCGAGATGAGCGCGTGCGACCTGGTCGCGATCGAGGCCGAGCGCGAGCGGTTGATCGCCGACTTCGAGCAGGCGCTGGCCGGCGGCTGCTTCGTGGCGATGCCGACCACGCTCATCACGGCGCCCGAGATAGCCGCCATCGAGGCCGATGACACGCTGTTTCACGAAACCAACCTGAGGGCGCTGCACAACACGATGATCGGCAACTTTCTGCGAACCTGCGGCCTCGCGCTGCCCTCGGGCCGCGATCGCGGCGGGCTGCCGACCAGCATTCTCTTCACCGGGCCGGCCGGCGCCGACGAGGCGCTGCTGCGTGCCGGTCTGGCCATTCAACCGGCGCTTGCCGGCGCCTAGGCTGTGCCCGAGCTTCCCGACGTTGCCGTTTACATCGCCTGCCTGGAACCCCGCATCCTCGGCCAGACCCTGAACGGCGTCCGGGTCGGCAACCCCTTCCTCGTGCGCACCGTGGAGCCGCCGCTGGCGGCGGCGGCGGGGCGTCGCGTCGTAGCTCTGCGCCGCATCGGCAAGCGAATCGCCATCGGCCTCGAGGGCGATCTCCACCTCGTCGTCCACCTGATGATCGCCGGCCGTCTCCACTGGAAGGAAGCGGGCGCGGCTTTGCCCAAGCGGCGCGGGCTGGCCGCGTTCGACTTTCCCGACGGAACCCTTACGCTTACCGAGGCGGGATCAAAACGCCGCGCTTCGCTTCACGTGGTTTCGGGTGAGGCGGCACTGGTTGCCCTCGATCCGGGCGGCGCGGAAGTCCTCGACATCGACCTCGAGACGTTCGCCCGGGTACTCACCGCCCGCAACCACACGCTAAAACGGGCGCTCACCGACCCTCATCTGCTCAGCGGTATCGGTAACGCCTACTCCGACGAGATCCTGCACCGCGCCCGACTCTCGCCGGTGAAACTGACCGACCGCCTGGCTGGCGACGAAATCGCCCGCCTCTACACCGCGGCGCGGTCGACCCTCACCGAGTGGACCGAGCGTCTGCGAGCAGAGGCCGGCGAGGGCTTTCCCGAGAAGGTCACCGCATTTCGCGCCGACATGGCGGTTCACGGGCGCTACGGCGAACCCTGCCCGGACTGCGGATCGCCGGTCCAACGCATCGTCCACGGCGCCCACGAGACCAACTACTGCGCCCGCTGTCAGACCGGCGGCAAGCTCTTGGCCGACCGCGCGTTGTCGCGCCTGTTGAAAAAAGACTGGCCCCGGACGCTCGAAGAGCTGGACAAGGCACGCCCGACCCATTAGCCGCCGCGTGCTATGATCGGAAAAGGGTTTCACCGCCCCGGGAGAAATCGATGCCGCCGCCTTTGACGATCCGTCTCAACGAGGCCGACAATGTCGTCGTCGCCCGCACCGACCTGTTGGCCGGAGTGGAGATCGCGGGGGAAACCGCGAAGTGCACGATGCCGATCCCGGCCGGCCACAAGGTGGCCACCGCGGCCATCGCGGCCGGCGAGCCGGTTCGCAAATACAACCAGATCATCGGATTTGCCGCCCAAGCGATCGCGCCCGGCGAGCACGTTCACACCCACAACGTCGAGATGAAGGACTTCGACCGCGCCCACGAGATCGGCGTCGACGCCGTCGCCACCGCCCACGTGCCCGAGCCACACCGCGCCAGTTTCGCGGGCATCGTGCGTGCCGATGGCCGGGTCGCCACCCGCAACTACATCGGTGTCATCACCACGGTCAATTGCTCGGCGACGGTCGCCCGCCACATCGCCGATCAATTCCGCGGACCGGCGCTCGAGGCCTTTCCGAACGTCGACGGTGTCGTGGCGCTGTGCCACGGATCGGGCTGCGGCTTGGGCGGAGCCGAGACCGGCGACGCGATCGCACGCACCATCCACGGCTACGCCCGCCACCCCAATTTCGGCGGTGTGCTCCTGCTCGGCCTCGGCTGCGAGGACAACCAGATAGCCAAGATCATCGATCGCTACGACATGGAGCCGGGCGAAACGCTGCAGGCGATGACCATCCAGAGCGCCGGCGGCACCACCGCGACCGTGCGCCAGGGCACCGAGTTCATTCGCGACATGTTGCCGAGCGTGAACGACGTGCAGCGCGAGGTGGTGCCCGTGAGCCACCTTGTGCTGGGCCTCGAATGCGGCGGATCGGACGGCTACTCCGGCATCTCGGCCAACCCCTCGCTGGGCGCGGCGGCCGATATCCTGGTTCGCCACGGCGGTACCGCCATCCTCGGCGAGACGCCCGAGATTTATGGTGCCGAGCACCTCTTGACTCGGCGGGCGGTAAGCCCCGAGGTCGGTGAAAAGCTGACCGGGTTCATCGACTGGTGGGTGGACTACACGGGACGCAACGGCGGCGAAATGAACAATAATCCCTCGCCCGGCAACAAGGATGGCGGCCTCACCACGATCCTCGAAAAATCGCTCGGCGCCGCGGCCAAGGGCGGCACGACCAACCTCGTCGACGTCTACGACTACGCCGAGCCGGTCAGCGCCAAGGGTTTCGTGTTCATGAACACGCCCGGCTACGATCCGGTGTCGGTCACCGGCATGGTGGCCGGCGGCGCCAACACGGTCTGCTTCACCACCGGGCGCGGATCGGTGTTCGGCTGCAAGCCGGCCCCCAGCCTCAAGCTCGCCACCAACAGCGCCGTGTACGGCGCGATGACCGAGGACATGGACATCAACTGCGGCCTAGTCGTTGACGGCGAGGTGTCGGTACCCGAAATGGGCCAACGCATCTTCGAGACCCTCCTCAAGACCGCCTCAGGCGCCCAGACCAAGAGCGAGGCGCTCGGCTTCGGCGAGGACGAGTTCGCGCCCTGGCACATCGGCGCGGTGATGTAGCCAGCTGCACGGTGCGGCCGCGTCCAGCACCGATGGATCCGACCGATACCCGAACGCTCGGTCGTACCGGCGTCGCACTGACCGGGCTCGGCTTCGGTAGCGTCCATCTCGGCGAGATGTACGCGAAGGTTGCCGAAACCGACGCCCAGGCGGCGCTGGCCGCTGCGCTCGAGGGCGGGATCGCCTACTTCGACACCTCGCCGTGGTATGGGCGCGGCCTCAGCGAGCACCGGGTGGGCCGTTTCCTGCGCACCCAGCCGCGCCAAGGCTTCGTCGTGTCGACCAAGGTCGGGCGCGTCCTCACCCGGCCTGCCGATCCCGCCACTCTAGACACCAGCCCGTGGGTAGGCGGGCTCCCCTTCGAGATCCGCTTCGACTACAGCGCCGAAGGCATCACCCGTTCCTACGAGGACAGCCTCCAGCGTCTCGGGCTGACCCGGGTCGATCTGTTGTTGATTCACGACCTCGATTTCCGCCATCACAAGCGCGAAGAGCTGGTCGAGACCTACCTCGATCAGCTCTCCAAGGCCGGCGGATGGTCGGTCCTCCAGGCAATGCGCCAGCGCGGTGAGATCGCGGGCATCGGTGCCGGCATCAACGAACTTGGCATGATTCCGCGTTTCCTCGATCGATTCGAGATCGACTTCTTCCTCGTCGCCATGCCCTATACCCTGTTGGACCAGGGCTCGCTCGCCGAGGAGCTGACACTCTGCTCGGCGCGCGGGGTCGGCATCGTCATCGGTGCCCCCTACGCCTCGGGCATCCTCGCCGCCGGACCGGGGGAGGCGCCGATGTACCGCTATCGCCCGGCCAAGCCCGACGTGATCGAGAAGGTTCGCCGAATGCGCGCGGTGTGTGATCGCTTCGATGTCCCGCTAAAGGCCGCGGCGCTGCAATTTCCGCTCGGCCATCCCGCGGTCGCCTCGGTGATCGCAGGGGCGGTGTCGGCCGCGAACGTACGCGAGAACCTGGCGATGATGCGCTGGGACATCCCTTCCGCCCTGTGGCAGGCGCTGAAGTCGGAGCGATTCATCGATGCTGCCGCACCAACGCCGTAAGCGCCGCACATGAACCTCGCGGCGGTCTACGAGATCGAGCATCTCTGGCACCACGGTGGCTGGTATGCCCCCGGTTTTCTAGAGGTCGATGCAGAGGGCCGGATTGCCACTCTCAGAGCCGACAGGCCCGCCACCTCGGCTCCGCCGCGTAGGATCGCCGGCTTCGGTATTCCGGGCGCCGCCAACCTTCATTCCCACGCCTTTCAGCGCGCGCTCGCCGGACGCGCCGAACGTAGCGCCGAGGACACGTTCTGGAGCTGGCGGGCCCGCATGTACGATTTCGTGAACCGGCTCGAGCCGCGGCACTGCCGGGCCATCGCCGCCATGGCCTATATGGAGATGCTCGAGCACGGCTTCACCGCTGTCGGTGAATTCCACTACCTCCACCACGACGTCCGAGGCGGCGCCTATGCCAACGAGGCCGAGATGTCGGAACAATGCATCGCCGCCGCCACGGATGCCGGGATCGCGATGACGTTGCTGCCGACCTACTACGCCCATGGCGGCTTCGGTATCCCGCCCGAGGCCGCGCAAGCCCGCTTCATCTATGCCGATCCCGAGCGCTTCTTGGGCCTTGTCGCGCGCCTGCGCGCCATGACGACCGATCACGCCGGGCTTCGGGTTGGCGTCGCGCTGCACAGCCTTCGGGCGGTCGCACCGGCCGAACTTGCGGCGATCGAGGCCGGGGTCCGCGCCATCGATCCCGGCATGCCGATCCACATCCATATCGCCGAGCAGCCGGCCGAGGTCGAGGCCTGCGTGGCGGCGCTGGGTGCCCGGCCGATCGAGTGGTTGCTGACCAACGCCGAGGTCGACGCCCGCTGGACCCTGGTGCACGGCACCCACTGCGAGGCCGACGAGCTCCGCGCCGTGGCCTCGAGCGGCGCCGTGGTATGCCTCTGCCCCGCGACCGAGGCGGCGCTCGGCGACGGTGTTTTCCCGTTCGAAGACTACGTCGGCAACGGCGGCCGGTGGGGTATCGGCACCGACGCCCACTACACCGCCAGCATTGCCGAAGAGCTACGTATCCTCGAATTCGGCCAGCGACTCACCCGCGGCCGGCGGGGCGCCGCGCGGCGGCTCTACGACCTCGCGCTCGGCGCCGCCTCCTCCTCGCTGGCCCAGCCCATGGGCGGGTTCGAGCCCGGCGCGCGCGCCGACCTGGTGGTGCTGGACGCGAATGGCCCGGTGTTGCTCGGCCATGGTCCATCGACCGCCTTTGACGCCTGGGTTCTATCCGGTACAACCAATCCGGTCGCCCACGTCATGGTCGCCGGCCGTTGGCGCATCGAGGACGGCCGGCACTTGGGCAAGGACGCGATCATGGCGGCGTACGCGCGCGCGCTCACCGAACTCTTTGACGGGACCTGAGCCACGTGCCGCACCGCTTCGTCCTCAGCCCCGGACGCCTCACCCTCGCCGCGCTGCGCGGCCTCGATGGCGAGAATGTCGAGATCGACCTCGACCCCGCGGCGCGGCCCGCGATCGAGGCGTCGCGGGCGATGATCGACGACCTGGTGGCCCAGCGCCGCCGCACCTACGGTCTCAACACCGGCTTTGGCCATCTCGCCCGGACCACCATCCCCGCCGAACAACTGAAGGAACTGCAGCGACGGCTGGTCCTGTCGACCGCCGCCGGCACCGGCCCGCTTTTGGCCGAGCGGATCGTGCGGCGCGTCATCGTGCTCAAGGTGAACGCCCTCGGGCTCGGGCTCTCAGGCGTTCGCCCGGCCCTCATCGAGGCGCTGCTCGCTCTGTACAATGCTGGGCTCAGCCCTTGCATTCCGGCCAAGGGCTCGGTCGGCGCATCGGGCGATCTCGCGCCGCTCGCGCACCTCGCCGCGGCGCTGTTGGGCGAGGGCGAGGTCTGGCTGGATGGCGCGGCGATGCCCGCGGCGGCGGCCTTGGAGCGCGCCGGCCTTGCGCCGCTGGTGCTCGAGGCCAAGGAGGGGCTTACGCTCGTCAACGGAACCGAGGTCTCGACGGCGCTCGCCCTCGAAGGCCTGTTCGCGGCCGAGAACGCCTTCGCCGCCGCCGTCGTCGCCGGCGCGCTCAGTGCCGACGCCGCGCTCGCCAGCGACGATCCTTTCGACTCTCGCGTGCACGCCGCCAGGGGCCAGGCGGGCCAGGCCGAGGTGGCGGCGGTCTATCGCTCGCTCTTGCACGGCAGCGGCATTCGCGAATCCCACCTCGAATGCGACCGTATCCAGGATCCTTACAGCCTGCGTTGCCAGCCCCAGGTGATGGGAGCCTGCCTCGACCACATACGCTTCGCCGCCGATGTGCTGGGCCGCGAGGTGAACGGGGTGCGCGACAATCCACTGGTCTTCGCCGAGGACCGGGAGATCCTCTCGGGCGGCAACTTCCACGCCCAGCCCGTGGCCATGGCCGCCGATACGCTGGCCCTTGCCATTGCCGAGACGGGCTCGCTGTCCGAGCGCCGCACCGCCCTTCTCGTTGACCCCCAGCTCAGTCAGCTGCCACCCTTCCTGGTTCGCGACAGCGGGCTCAACTCCGGGTTCATGGTCGCCCAGGTGACGGCGGCGGCGCTGGTCAGCGAGAACAAGGCGCTTGCCCATCCCGCCAGCGTCGATTCGATCCCCACCTCGGCCAACCAGGAAGATCACGTGAGCATGGCCACCTATGCCGCCCGGCGCCTTGGCGACATGGCCGACAACGCGGCCGCGATCGTCGCTATCGAACTGTTGGCGGCCTGCCAGGGGATCGAGTTTCGCCGCCCGCTCAAGACCACGCCGCTCCTTGAGGAAGCGGTCTCCCTGGTTCGCGCGCGCGTTCCGCCGTACGACGAGGATCGCTTCTTTGCACCCGATATCGCGGCGGTGAGAGCGCTGGTGGCCGGCGGGCACTTCCGCGCCCAGCTTCCCGCGGGGCTGCTTCCCTCGGA
>CAYUNL010000006.1:31822-37135 GCA_964446055.1 uncultured Alphaproteobacteria bacterium
GGCTCGGTGATGGCTTCGCCGCGGCGCTCGGTGGTCGTCACCGGTTCGTCGAGCGGGATCGGGGCGGCGATCGCGGCCCGCCTCGCTGGCCCCGAGGTCGGTCTGGTGGTCCACGCCCGGCGCAACCGCGAGGGCGCCGAGGCCACGGCCGCGCGCACCCGCGAGGCCGGTGCGGAAACCATCGTCGAGATTGGCGATCTCGCCGAACCGGCGACCGGTGCGGCGTTGATCGAGGCCGCGGTCGCCGCTTTCGGCGGCCTCGACGTGTTGGTTGCCAACGCCGGCCTGTTTGTGCCCAAGGTCTTGGGCGAGGGCACGCGGGCCGAGCTTGACTACGCGCTCGCCGCCAACCTCGGCGGCTTCTTCGAAATGGTAAGCGCAGCACTTCCCCACCTCGAGCGGGCCAACAACGCCCGCGTGGTGGCGATCTCGACCCACAACGCCCACATTTACCGCGCCGATTACACCAACTTCTCACTCTCGGCCGCCTCCAAGGCCGGGCTCGAGGCGATGACCCGGGGACTGGCGCTGCAGCTCGCCACAAAGGGCGTTACCGTCAACTGCGTGGTGCCTGGATTGATCCGGCGCGACTGGCAGGAACGTGACGGCCTCAGCGCCCAGCGCATGCAGGATTGGGCCGACAAGATTCCGATGGGGCGCCTCGGCACACCCGACGAAGTGGCCGCCGTGGTTGCCTTCGTGGTCTCGGTCGATGCAAGCTACCTCACCGGTCAGCTCATACACGTCAACGGGGGGTTCATTTGAAGATCGCTGCGGTCGAGACCTTTCAGCTCCACCCCAAGATCATCAAGGAGGCGTGGCAGGACGACGAATACGTCTGGCCTTCGACCCTGCCTTCGTTCCTCGTCAAGGTGACCGCCGAGGACGGTACCTACGGGATCGGCGAAGCTTCCAGCCAGGTCTGGTACCTCGGCGAAACCGCCGAGCAGATGGCGTCCTTCTTGTCGCTTTACGACGGCGCGCTCAAAGGCCGTGACGCCGAGAACATCGCGCTCGCGCACCAGCTCATGGAGGGGGCGGTGGGCGGCGGCATGCCGGGCGGGCGCGGCGCCCGCGCAGGCGTCGACATGGCGCTCCACGATCTCGTCGGCAAGACGCGGGGGGTGCCCGTGCACGCGCTTCTGGGTGGCGCCTACCGGACCGAGATCGACCTCCTGACCAACCTCTACCATAAGACGCCCGAGGAAATGGCCGAGGCCAGCCGCGACTTCGTCAGCCGCGGCTTCAAGGGCCTGAAGATCAAGGTCGGAGACGTGCTCCTGGCCAAGGGCTGGAATCGCGACAACTTCGAGACCGAGCTCGACAAGCTGGTGGCGGCGCTCGCGGTGATCCCGCGGGGTGTCTACGTCGATGCCGACGCCAACCAGGGTTGGCGCAGCGCACAGTGGACAGTAAGCCTTTTGCGGCGCTTCGCCGGTCACGACAATCTCTCGATCGAGCAGCCCTTGCCCTACACCGACATTGCCGGCCACGCCTTCGTCCGCCGCAACGCAGGGGTGCCGGTGATTCTCGACGAATCGGTGTACTCGCCCGAGGCGGTCATGCAGCTCATTCGCGCCGAGGCCTGCGATCGCGTGGTGCTCAAGCTCAACCGTGTCGGCGGGCTTCTGCCCGGGCTCCAGACCATCACCATTTGCGAGGCCGCGGGAATCGGCGTCAGCGTCGATACCAACCCCTACACCGTGCTCGGCGATACCGCGTCGTGCCACATGGCGGCGGTCGCCCGCTCCGCCTACCCGGTCGATTGTGAGGGGCACGTCTCGTTCCTCACGATAGGCGAGCCCAATCCGTTTCGCGGCGGCATCACCTTCGAGGGTGCAAAGGCCAAGCTGCCCGATGCGCCCGGGCTGGGCGTCGACGTAGACTGGGAGCTGCTGCGAGCCCACCAGACGGCCCACGCACCGAAATGAACCCGGACTCGGCTTGCCAATGGAAGGAAACAGGAGATGACTGAACGTCCCGTCGTCCGGGTCTATCAAGAGGACTGGTGGCCCTTCCAAAATCTTCCCAATGCCCTGCGGCGGGTCGAGCAGGAGACGGGAATCAAGACCGAGCTTAGCTGGGACGTTATCGGTGTCGGCACCATCGATACGATGTTCGACAAGATGACGGCCAGCTTCGCTGACGATGAGCCCCCCTACGATCTCGTGTGCACCGACGAGATCATGCTGCAACGCTATGCATCCTCGGGCCGCGTTCAGGCGCTGGACGATTTCATCGCGCGGGACAATTACGATATTGGCGCGGTGACGCCGGCCACGAACACGGTTACCAGCTGCAACGATCAGACGATTGGACTGCCCTGCGTAAACGTGACGAACATGCTGCTGTACCGCCGCGATCTGTTCGATCAACACGGCCTTTCGGCGCCCAATACGTTCGCCGAGGTGAGCGAGATCGGCGCCGCGCTGCAAGAAGCGGTGCGGGCCGACGGCAAGTCCGACTTCTTCGGGTTCGCGACGCGTGGCGCCGACGGTGGCGGACACGCCGTTTGGACGATCTCAAGCTTCATGCGGTCCCACGGCGCCCGCTGGTTCGATGAAACGGGCAGACCGGCAGTCCAGACGGACCGGCACCGGGAGGCGCTTACTACCTATGTCGATCTGTTGCGTCGCGTCGGGCCGCCCGAACAGCCGGACATGAGCTTCCCCGAGCTTACGCGGGATTATCGGGCGGGTCGGGTCGCCATGATCCTCGAGGTCGGAATGGAGTATGCGAACATCCTTCATGACGACCCGGATCTGGCGGAGCGAACCGGGGTGGCCCTTATTCCCGCTGGCCCGGCGGGTCGATTCTCCAATCTCTACTGTCCGCCCTTTGCCATCCCCGCCAGATCTCGGGTCAAGGACGAGGCCTGGGAAGTCGCCAAGCTCCTCTGTTCGCCGAAGCAACTACTGGAGGACGGCATCACCGCCAACGCGTTGGAAACTTCGTCACTGCCCGTCCTGTACTCGCCCGAGTTCGATCGTCACTACCGCCACGATCTGCTCTCGGTCGCGCGTGCCAGCCGCGCCATTTCCTTCGAGGAACGGCCTTTTTCAAGCTTGGGCCTGGATGCATGCGTCGTGGTCGGGAATGCGACGAGCGGCGCCCTGCGTGGCACGCTGTCCGTCGATGACGCGCTGGCTGCGATGCAGAGCGGTTTGGATGCCCTGGCGGCTAAAGCGCCAGCCCAGTCAGCGAGTCACCCTTAGAGAACAATCGCATGCGTAGTGCAGCAGATGGTGACCTCGAAGGCGCCACCGCCGTCGTGACCGGTGCGGCGCAAGGCCTGGGCTCGGGGATCTTCACGCGAGGCCGCCACTAGCCGGCGAACGGGGTTTCGGCGATGCCCTTGGTTCCGGTGTCGATCGCGAAGATCCCGCCGGCGAGGGGTTGCTCGGCGAGATCGCCCTCGCTCAGTTCGTATCGTGCGGTCGTGACATACAAGACATCGAGATCGTCGCCGCCGAAGATGGCGCTGGTGACGCGGCTGCACGGCAAGCTGACCGTGCGGTCGATGGTGCCGTCGGGCGCCCAGCGGATGAGACAGCCACCGTCAAAGCGCGCGTTCCACACGAATCCTTGCGAATCGATGGTCGAGCCGTCGCCGAGACCGAGCGATTCATCGTCGGTCTTGGCGAACAGGCGGCGGTTCGAGATGGCGCCACTCGCGGCCTCGAAGTCGTAAGCGTAAATGCCGACGAAGGAGTCGCCGAAGTACATGATCGTGTCGTCGGGGCTCCAGGCCAAAGTGTTGGAGATTCCAAGGCCCGATTCCATGTGATGGTGGGACGCATCGGCATCGATGCGGTAGAGGTTGCCGGTGCTGCCTTCGATCGGCCGGCCCGAGCCGTCCGGGTTGAGGTTGTCGTGCATGGTGCCAAACCAGAAGCGGCCCTGGCGGTCGCACTTGCCGTCGTTCGAGCGGTTGGTGGGAATGCTGGCGTCCGGCGCGCACAGGCGCTCGCGCTTCTCGGTTTCGGGGTCCCAGAAGTCGACGCCGGTGGTGGCGGCGACAATCATCCCGCCGGACCGTCGAAGCGCCATTGAGTTGACCATCTCGGGCATCTTCCAGGTGCTGGTTTCGCCACTCCCGGGGCTCCACCGGTGCATCGTGTACGAAGGCACGTCCGTCCAATACAGACACCGCTCGTCGGGCGACCACAACGGTCCCTCGCCCAGCCACGCCTTACAATCGACGACGCATTCCACCGTGCTCATGGCCGCGATCATAGGCGGCCCCAGTCGAGGGCGACAAGCGCCTTGCCGCCCTCGCGCCGCCCTGCGCCGGCGCTTCGGTTGATGCTATAAGGCGGGCGTGGTGGAAATTGGCGCCATATTCCCCCAGACCGAGATCGGCGACGACCCGGCCGCCATTAAGGACTACGCTCAGGCGGCAGAGGCGCTTGGTTACGACTACATCTTGGCGTTCAGATCATGTGCTAGGCGCCAATCCGGCCAGCCACACACTCTCCAGGACACCGATGCCGTCCACGATAGGGGCGGAGACCGAGTCCTACGGGTACACCCACGCCTTCCACGAGATATTCGTGCTGTTCGGATTATTGGCCGCCACAACGGAGCAAATTGGCTTCATGACCGGTGTCGTGATCCTGCCCCAGCGCCAGACGGCGCTGGTGGCCAAGCAAGCCGCCGCGCTCGACGTGTTGAGCGGCGGTCACGCTTCTTTAGCAGCTGCGAGCGGCGCAAAATATGTGCGAAGTCGGCTGGTGATCAGTTCGATGATGCCCGCGACCCGGACGCTCCCCTCTACGACTGTTCACCGAGGCTTTGATAGGCCCGACTTGATGCATGCCAAGGCGCTCTTGGAAGAACCGTCTCGGGTCTGCTGTTGGTGAGCAGACCTCCCAATCTAGCCCGATCAACGTCTGCGTCTAGGTTGAGCGTGTTGCAAACTCGTCAGCTGATTTCCGGATTATGATCTCGCTCGTGGTGCCGGATTTCGGGATCGGCCCGGTTGGGGCTGCGGATCGCCGGAGTTCCGAATGTCCGGGGTCCGGGTGTCGCCCTTGGCTCGCATGCCTTGAACCTCTCCGCCTCTTCCCCATAGCCATTGCCGTGCCCACCGCACGGCCATATGCGTATCCACACACTGTGTCGCCTTGATTAGATCAACGAGGTCCCCGCCTTCGCTCTTAGGAAATCATGCCAGCGGCCCGCCTTGACAAGTTCGTCAGCAATCGACACTCTGGCGTAAAATTGGCAGATTGTTCTCATAGAATAAATCTACCAACTTTACCGGAACGGACGCTACCTAGAAGGGATATAAGATGGTAGTATTTGATGTCT
>CAYUNL010000007.1:0-27035 GCA_964446055.1 uncultured Alphaproteobacteria bacterium
GTATTGCGACGTGATCCGCAGGCGGTATGCTGAATATGTAGGCGAGACTGATGGCGACAGCAAAAAGAAACCAGCGACGCCCCCCGTGGGTTAAGCCCTTCCTCGCTGCCTTCCGCGACACCGGGATAGTCCGCGCCGCCTGTCAGGCCGCTGACATTAACCGCCAGAACGTCTACAAGTATCGTGACCGCCACCCTGAGTTCGCCGAGCAATGGGCGCAGGCCGACGCCGACGCCGCCGACGCCCTCGAGGCCGTGGCCCTCCAGCGGGCCCGCAAGTCCAAGATGGACGGCGGCTCCGACGCCTTGCTGATCTTCCTTCTCAAGGCCCGACGCCCCGAGAAGTTCCGCGAGAACATCAACGTCAAGGCTCAAGTTGAGGTTGAGGTTAGCTACTCGGATCTTGCACGCGAGGCTGAGGCTTACCTGCAAGGGACCGACGACGCAAAGAGCGCCGCGGGTGCGGCGCTCAATGGGTCGGGGAACGGGCGGGCGGGTTAGGCGCGAGCCAGATAGTCGGGCGTCATTCGTCCCGCAGGGCTTCATCGTGGGGTGGGCCGGGGATTCGCGGCCGTCCGACGCATGCGGGACAATGAGGCGAACATCATCGAGCAGTGAGGAGGCATAGTGGCAGACGCGAAAGCTCGCAAAGCAGCAATCGAAAAAGCAAGCCGACAGGTGCGGAGCGGAAACCCCTTCCTCCGTCGGGCAACTGCAACTGTTCAACGTCGGAAGCCTGTCAGCGAGCCAAGAAAGCAAGCGGCGCCAGATGCGCGAGGCTCCCGGTGAGATGAAGCAGGGCGACGTGATCAGGGCCACAATGGAAGTGAACGAGACTGAGCTGGCCTAGACAAGTATTCTGAAGCCATCGACCCCGACCATCTCAAAGTGGCGCTCGCCGGCCGCCGCTCTCCGCGGTTCTTCGTCGAGAAGATCCTTGGCTGCCACGCTTGGAGCAAGCAGCTCGAGATCCTTGAGGCCGTCCGCGACAACCGGCGCACCGCAGTGCGAAGCGCGCACGGCGTCGGCAAGACCAGGGCCGCGGCCTACGCGGCTCTCTGGTGGCTGCACAACCACCCGCGCAGTCGCGTCGTCACGACGGCGCCGACCTGGGCTCAGGTCGAGGAGCTGCTGTGGCGCGAGATCCGAACGATCCACGGCGAGTCGCGGGTGCCGCTCGACGGCGAGCCGCACCTAACGAAGCTCGAGATTGCGACCGACTGGGTCGCGCTCGGCATGAGTACCGATCAGCCCGAGCGGTTCCAAGGTCACCACGCCGAGTCTTTGCTCCTGGTCGTCGACGAGGCCAGCGGCGTCGATCAGGAAATATACAGCGCGGCCGAGGGCTTCATGACGGCGGCCAACGCTCGCGTCCTGCTGATCGGCAACCCGACGCGGTCCTCCGGCCAGTTCCACGATGCGTTCCACGGTGAGCGCAAGCTATGGAAGTGTCTGCACATCAGCGCTTTTGATTGCCCTGATTTCACCGGCGAGGCGGTGCCCGACGACGTCGCCGGCAAGCTGACCTCGAAGGTGTGGGTTCAAGAGCGCCGCGATGCAGGATGGGAAGGAACGCCGGCCTGGGATATCCGCGTCCTCGGTGAGTTCTCGACCACGACACCGGGAGCACTGTGGACTAGCGAGGCCATCAACGCCGGCCGGGTCGAGCGCCACCCCGACCTGGTCGAGATCGTCACGGCCATCGACCCGGCGGTAACCAGCAAGAAGGGCAGCGACTCGACCGGCATCGTGGTCGCGGGGCTCGACGCAGCCGGCGAGGCCTACCTTCTCGCCGACCGCACCTGCAAGCTACCGCCGGTCGGCTGGGCTGAACAGGCTGTGATCGCGCACCACCAGCACGAAGGCGACCGCATCGTGGCCGAGGTCAACAACGGCGGGGAGATGGTCGAGCACGTCATTAGGTCGGTGGACGAGGTCGTGCCATATCGCGCTGTTCATGCATCCCGCGGCAAGGCCACGAGAGCCGAACCCGTCGCCGCACTCTACGGCTCGCCGCCCGAGCGACCGAGCCGCATCCACCACGTTGGTCGGTTCCCGGACCTAGAGCAACAGCTATGCTCGTGGGTTCCCGGCGCCCCTTCACCTGACCGCCTCGATGCGCTAGTCTGGGCTATCACCGACCTCATGCTCAGGAAGCCACGACTCAAAGCACCCGACGTCGGCCCGGGGCTCGTGACCGGCCAGTCATCTTGGAGGAGCTGATGCCCGAGGAGAAGTTAGACCCGTTCGTCGAGCTGGGAAACCGCGGGCTCCAAGGGCCGCAGGGGTTCGACCGCGTCGAGTTCCTCCCGCAGCTCCGAGGCCGGCGCCGTGCCGAGCTGTATCGGGAGATGACGGAAAACGATGCCTTGGTCGGGGCAATCCTGTTCGCCGTTGAAATGGTGCTTCGCCGTGTCGAATGGCGGGTGGAGCCGGGCGGCGCCTCGGAGCCGTCGGACATTGAGCGGGCCGACTTTCTTAACTCGATGCTCGGTGATATGAGCATGACCTGGGAGGAGGTCATCTCGGACGCCTTGACCATGCTGCCGCAGGGCTTCGCGTTCATGGAGCTGGTCTACAAGCGCCGCAGCTCGACCGATCTCACGGCGCCGGCCGAGGAGCGCAGCCACTTCACCGACGGCCGGATCGGGTGGCGAAAGTTTTCACTGATCCCACATGAGACGATCTCCGACTGGGATCTCGACGAACACGGTGGCGTGCAAGCCGCGGTGCAGGGCAGCACCTACGGGTCGACCCGTGCTCGCATCCCCATAGAAAAGGCCGTGCTCTTTCGCACGAGCACGCGCACGCCGCAAGGGCAGAGCGTGTTGCGCCGGGTGGTTGAGTCCTGGTGGTTCCGAAAGAAGATCCGGGAGGTCGAAGGCATCGGCGTCGAGCGTGACCTTGCCGGCCTGCCGGTTTTCTATTTGGACGCCGACATCATGAGCAACACGTCGAGGCTGGCCGAATATCAAAACGTCATCCGCAATTTACGGCGCGACGAGCAGGAGGGCGTGTTGCTGCCGGGGATCGTCGACCCCGACTCCGGTGAACTCAAGCCCACCGCCCGCCTCGAACTGCTGACGACCGGCGGCGCTCGCCAGTTCAACACGTCGGAGATCATCAACCGCTATAGCCGCGAGATCGCGATGGCCCTCTTGCAGGACATCGTGTTGCTCGGCCACGAGAAGGTGGGCACGCAGGCGCTCGCCACCGAGAAGCGCGACCTATCTGACACGGCGCTACAGGCTTGGCTGAACGACATCGCCGCCGTGCTGAACTTGCACGCCGTGCCGCGACTCTTCGCGCTGAACGGTGAGCCCCTTGAAGACTTGCCCCAGCTCGTCCCGGGCGAGCTCCACCCGACCGACGTAACCGAGTTCAGCGAGGCGCTGCGCGCGGTGGCGCCGGCCGGCTTCATTTTCTCCGACGATCCCGACGTCGAGGCTGAGGTTCGCCGCCGGCTCGGGCTACCGCCGATCACGACAGATCCCAGGCGCGAGGAGGCGCCGGACATCGAGCCGCCGCCGGATCTCGACCTCGGTGACGACGACGAGGGGGACGACGAGGGTGGCATCGCCGAACCGGCGTAGGGCACTTGAACGCCGGTTCGCGCGAGCGTACCTCGACGGCGTCGCACTGATCCGCCGCCGGGTCGACAAGATCCCGGGCAATCAAATCACCACCGACGCCGGGCTCAAGCGCTTGGACGAGATCATCGACGCGGTGCCGGTGATTAAGTCCGCTGAGTCCGACGCGCTCGAGCCGGTGATCTTCGCCGCGGCCAGAGACGCATTTGATGAGTTCCCGGCGGCGCGCCTTCCTGAGCCGAGGCTACGGAGTCCGCTCACTCTCAAGTTTCCGCTCGTGGCCGAGGCGGCGCAGCGGCAGGCGGCCGACCTGGTGACGAACGTTACCCCGCAGACCAAGGCGGCGATTCGGGAGATCATCGTTGAAGCCGTGCGCGACGGCATCCCGGTCGCGGACTTCAAAAGTGAAGGCGTCATTAGGGAGGGCACCGCAAGCAAGATCAAAAGCCAAGTCGGGCTGACGAATCGCGATAGAAAGATCGCGGACAAGATCCAAGATAAGAGCGGCAAGGCCGTCGCCGACAAGTGGCGCGTGAAGGCGCTCAAGCGCCGGGCGAATAACATCGCGCGCACCGAGATCATTAAGGCCGAGACTCGAGGCAAGCGCGCGGCGTGGAATCAGATGGCCCGCGATGGTCTGATCGACACGCGCCGGCAGGTTATGCGATGGGTGGTCACGCGCGACGATCGGCTCTGCCCTCGCTGCGCGCCGATGGAGGGCAAGAAAGTTTCACTGAGTTCCGACTTCACCGAGACCGAGCGCGGTTTATTGCCGTCGAAGCGCGTCCCGGTCGTGGGTGTCACCGTCGAGGGGCCGCCGCTCCACCCGTCGTGTCGGTGCAAGCTGGTGGCTGATTTTCTTGACTGAGCCAGCGCTAACTGACCTCCTAGCCGTCATCCCCGCGCGCGCCGGTTCCAAGGGCATCCCGGGCAAGGCGCTCCGCACCGTGGGTGGCGTGCCGCTGATCCTCCGCACGCTACGGATCGTGGAAGCGGCCGACGTCGCGGCACGCATCGTGGTCTCGTCTAACTGCGCCCAGGTGAAAGCGTTCTGTGAGCTGCGCGGCTACGAGGTCATCGACCGGCCCGAGGCTCTGGCCGATGACGAGACGCCGGTCATCGAGGCCGCACGCCACGCGGTGAGCGAGCTCGACTGGCGCGGCACGCACGTCGCGCTCTTCCAACCGACGTGCCCGCTGCTCAAGGCCGTCACCGTGCGTCACTTCGTCACGCACTTGGAGAATTGCGAGTGGCTGATCTGCGAGTCGGCTGACCCCCACATCCATCGCGTCGGCGGTCGGCTGGTCACGCCGCGGATCAACCGGCAGGCGCTCGGCGACGTGACCCAGGAGTCGGGCGCCATTCAAGCGATGACGACCGAGGCGCTGTTCAAGCACATAGCCCCCCTCGAAACGTTCCGCATCGAACCGCGGCAAGCGCTCGACATCGACACCCACGACGACCTCGCCCAGGCTGAGTGGATGTCGCGCCGCGCCCGCATCCACTTCATCGTGGCGATGGGCGAGCAGGTCGGCACCGGCCACTTCCACCGTTCGTTCGCGCTGGCCCAGGCGCTTTCGCACCACGACGTTACCTGGGAGTGGCGCGGCGAGCCGCCGCCTTGGGCGGAGGACCGCGTTAGAGAACGGTGGACCCAGGGTGGGAACGCCGACGTGACGATCTTCGATTGCCTGACACCGTCGGACGTCGACCTGTGGCAGCAGCGCAACTCTAAGCATGTCATCTTCGAGGACGACGCCGGCACGCCGGCCGACCTGCGAATCAATGAACTCCTCGACCCGGCCGACTTGCGTCACGCCATTCTGCGCGAGGAGTTCCTTCACCTCCCCGAGCGCTTCCATGCGGACGCTTGCCACCGGACGCTCCGAGCCCTTGTCACCTTCGGCGGGACTGACCCAGCGCGGCTGGGCACTAGGTTCCGCGATGCGAAAGGCGCGAATATCGAATTGCGGGTAATCGAGCCTGGGTCACAAGTCGACATGGCGAGCGCGATGCGCCACGCCGACCTCGTTGTCACCAGCCAAGGACGCACCGTCCTGGAGGCCGCTGCGTGTGGCACGCCGTGCGTCTCCATCGCGGCCAACGAGCGCGAAACTCGCCATATCCGCATCCCCGGCGTCACGTACCTCGGGCTCCACACCACCGTGACCGATGACTTGATCCGGCACGCGGTGCTCTCTACGCTGGGCTCACAGGCGTTGCGGCAGGAGATGGCCGACACCGCCGGCCGGGTGATCGACGGCCGAGGGCTCGAGCGTGTGGTGCGACGTGTGGAGGACTTGTTGATATGAGGTTCATCGTTGAGTGGGGGATACCGCCTCGCCTAGAAACAGCCATCGAGCAGGTGCGCGCCACCGTCGAGATCGGTGCGACCCATGCCAAGTGGCAGCACGTCGTGCCGCGCGAGCTCGCCTCCACCGAGGCCGAGCGCTATTGGAGCCCGTCGTTGGGCGGGTCGCCGTCGCAGCTTGAGACGTTCAAGCGGGCCGGCGGACTTGAACCGTCGGAGTGGGCCGAGCTGTTCGTGCACTGTCGGGGCGAGGGCATCATGCCAGTCGCCACGCCGTTCGCCCTCGAGTCCGTCGAAGTCCTGTATCGCGCTGGCGTCGCTGCATACAAGATCGCGAGCGGCGATGTCACGTTTCGCGCGTTGTGGCAAGCCGTTGGGCAGAGCGACGTGCCTGTGTTCTTCTCAGCCGGCGCGGCCAGCGGCGTCGAGATTGAGCGCGCCGCTGGGTGGATACCGGGCGCCGTCCCGATGGCCTGCGACCTGATCTATCCGACCGGGCTAGCACAAACCGGCTTCGTCCGGCAGATCCCCCGGTTAAAACAGCACGCTCGCGGAGGCGACGTCGGCTACAGTGACCACACCCGCGAGATCGAGACCGGCGCGTGTGCAGTCATGGCCGGAGCCACGGTGCTGGAGAAGCACGTTACCTTGAACCCGACCGGCCGTGCGCCGGATGACAAGATGGCGCTGACCGTGAACGCGGCCAAGCATTACTGGAAGCTGGCGCAGTCGGCGGCCAAGATGCTCGAACACCCCACCGGTGACCCGCAGGCGCCCGCTCGCTACGGTGCGCGGCGCTCGGCTTACGCTCGGCGGGAGCTGACCCCCGGGACCGTGCTCAATGATCGCAACATCGCCTGGCTGCGGCCGGCGGCACCGGGGTCCATCGGGCCGGCCGACGGGATCGAAGGCCGCAAGATGACGCGCCGGGTACGCGCCGGAACCGCGATCAGCCTGGCCGACCTGATATAACTGGGGGTTGTGGAAGTCAAGGTTTGTAAGGTCGAGCCGGTGCAACACCTCGTCTTTGGCTGGGCCTCTGTCGCAGAGTCCGACGGCCAGCTTGTCGTGGACTCCGACGGCGAGGCTATCGAGACCGCAGAGCTTGAGAAGGCGGTCTACCAGTTCGTGCGGGATTCTGGCGAGGCCGGCGAGCTCCACCAGGGCGAGCCCGTCGCAAAGGTTGTCGAATCCCTGATGCTGACCGCCGAGAAGGCCGGGGCGATGGGGCTAGCGGCCCCCGCGGCCGAAGGCTGGTGGGTCGGCGTGAAGATCGAAGATGCTGGCGTATTTGCCAAAGTTTCCGCGGGCAAGTATTGTATGTTTAGCATTCAGGGAACCGCCGAGCGGCATGAAATTACTGCGTAAGCTGAAACTCAACCGAGTCGACCTCGTGCCCAAGGGCGCTAATCCTCACGCTCGCATCTCTCTCGCCAAGGCCGATACTCGCGATGAGGACGGCGAGCAGTTCCCGGCCGGTGACTACGCCTTCGTGCCCGACGAAGATAACCCCGAGACATGGAAACTGCGCCTAACCGCCGAGCCTGGTGGTCCGCCGGACCCGGGGATGGTGGATCAAGCCATCGAGGTAATCGCGTCGGACCAGTTCTCAGACGACGAGCTGCCCGGTGTCAAGGCTAAAGTTCTGGCCGCCTGGGCGGAACTCAATCCCGACGAAGATCCGCCAGATGTGCTAAAAGAGAGTGACGACATGCCCGACGAAACTCCAGAGACTCCCGACGTCGACAAGATCACATCCGAGAGGGACGCACTTCGCGCCGAGCTTGAGAAGGTCCAGAAGGCAGCCGAAGAGGGCGAGACTGAGATCCGGAAGCAGCTTGACGACGTTCTAGAGCGCGAGCGCCAACGCGAGTTCATCGCGAAGGCCGAGGCTTACGCTTCGCTGGGCAGCGTCGAACGCATCGCGGGCCTGCTAGGCGCCGCTGATAAACACTTCGGCGATGTCGAGAAGGCCGACCTTGAAGCGCTCCTAAAGGGCGCGGCCGAGCAGGTCAGCAAGGGCCACCTCTTCTCGCAGCTCTCGGACCCGGCAGAGCCTGAGAAAAAGGGCTGGAAAGATCGGCTGGACGAGCGCGCTCGCGACCTCGTCGCAAAGGGCGTCGAGCCCACCATCGAACAGGCCAAGGTTCGGGCCATGCACGACAACGCCGAACTTCGCACCGAGTATCAGAAGCAAGCTAGGAGCCGATAACGTGGCTTTCGAAAAGATAGGGCTCACCCACACCTTCCAGGCCAGCACTGGACTGCGGCAGTACCAGCTCGTGAATATCACGGGCGCCAATAACCGCCTGCTGAACCCGACGACCGAGGGTAACTGCATCGGCGTTCTGATCAGCTCCGGCACCACCGGCTCTACCGGCCGCGCTGGCTCGACTGACTCGGGCTCCGTGCAGACCGTGCAGCTCTCGGGGATCGCGAAAGTTATCGCCGGCACCACGACCATCGACGCTGGCGAATGGCTCAAGGCAAGCACTGATGGCCGCGCCTCTTTCTCGACGGGTCCGACTTCCACGAGTCATCTCTGCGCTCGCGCCCTCGAAGCCGTCGCTTCAACGTCCACCAGTGCGCAGGTCATTTCGGCCTGGCTCGCCGATAACGTCCAGGGAGTTTCCTAATGCCGAATCCCACAGCAGGCTCCGTCCATCAGGATACGTTCCTGACCGACACTTCGGTCGCCCATATCCAGAGCTCCACGAAGTTCGTGGCTGACCGTGTGTTTCCGCGAGTCTCGGTTGCCAAGCAAAGCGACAAGATCGCGACCTTCAACACGCAGGACTTCCTACGCGACGAGGTCGAGAAGCGCCAGGCCGGCGATGAGGCCGTGCAGATCGGCTACCGCACCGCCTCCACGACCTACATCGCTGACGAGTGGGCCGCCGAGCACGCCATAGACGATCAGGTGAGCGCCAACGCCGACGCTCCGTACAGCCCCGAAGAGGACGCGGTTAAGTTCCTTACCCAGAAGCTCCTGATCAAACGGGAGCGCGAGTGGGTGACCAACTTCTTTTCGACCGGCGATCTTTGGACGGGGTCCAGCGATGCGGCCGACCTGGTCGGTGCGACCGACTTCACGCAGTGGAGCAACGCCGCCTCGACGCCGCTGGAGGACATTCACAATGCAAGCGCACGGATTGAGCGTCAGACTGGGTTCCTACCTAACAAGCTGGTCGTGAATCGCGACGGGTGGTACGACCTCAAGAACCACCCAGACATCGTAGACAGAATCAAGCACACCAGCGATAAGGCAGTCACGACCGATCTCGTGGCCCGCCTCATGGGAATCGACGAACTCCTCGTTACCGCCGCGGTCCATTACAACGCGGGCGAAGGTCTATCAACTGCTGCCGGCGCCTACGTTGGCGACGACGAAGCACTCCTGGTCTACGCGCCGCCTTCGCCGTCTCTGATGACACCGAGCGGTGGCTACACCTTCACATGGACTGGGTTGATCGGCTCGAACGAAGGCCAAGTCATCGAGCGCTACCGCGACGACCGCCGGCTCTCGGACATTATCCGGATTCGGGGAGCCTGGGCGCAGAAGCGCATCGTTCCTTCTCTCGGAGTTCTCTTCACCGACGTCTCTACGAGGGTCTGATGCTGGAGGCCACGCGCTCTTTTAGCCTGGGCGACAAGGCGTTCACGGCGGGCGACGTCGTGCCGCCGACCGTGCTGGCGAAGCTCCCCGCGGGCCGCGTCGAAGCGTTGCAAGCGACCCGCTATTTGCGCGAGGCACCTTACGATCTTGCCCCCGAGCTTGAAAAGCTCAAGGCTCGGGTTCGGAAACTTGAACAACGGAAGGCACCGCGTGGGTTGGAAAGTTGAAAAGCGACCGATCCTGACCAAGGGTGTTAATGCTGCCACGAGTCTGACCCCGTCGACTACGCCACAGTCGTTGGACGGTGATTTCGTGGCGCAGGACAACATTAAGGCCGGCGGCACGCTCGATCTCCCGGTCGAGTCACTGACCGGCACCGACGCGGCGCAGACCGTGTCGGCCAATGGTGTGAGCTTCATCACCTACGGCACTTCGGGAATCTCTAACGACTTCCTCCTACCGGCGCCGCCGGTAGCCGGCGCTCTGAAGTTCATTCACGTCATTAACAACACCACGAGCGTCGAGCTGAACTTCAACACAGGGACGACCGCCGCAGCTAACAACATCTTCGGCACGACTTTCAACACGATCACAATCTCAGCCGCATCGACGGGCTCGCCTGGTGGCACACCGGCAGGCACGGCGACGCTCGTCCTGGTGGGCGCGAGTACAGCGCAGTGGGCCGTATTTCCTGGCTCAACGTTCAACTGGGATTTCGCTGGATCAACCGGCAGCACGTCCCAGGCATGACGGATATAGAATTCCAGCTAGATCCGCTCAAAGTTGCGATTGTCGGCTTTACAGCGTCGAAGGAACTTGCGCCCTGGGACGACGCCACTGTCGACAAGTGGATCTGCAACAACCTCCATCGGTTCTGTCCTCCTACCTGGTCTCGACTCTACGATCTCCACCAGCTCTCAGAGATCCAGGGCGACAAGCAGCACGTAGCTTTCCTGCAGGGCGCCGCGTCGAAGAACGCGAAGAACGAGCCGTACTCTCTTGGCACCCGAGAGGTTTGGACGTTCTACCCGCAGCCGGAATGGCCCAGCGCTAAAGCGTTCCCGAAACAGGAAGTCATCGAGGGCTGCGGTCGGTACATGACCAATTCCATTTCGTGGATGATCGGCCACGCCGCCCTGGAGATGGCCGAGCGCGGCGACGAGTTCGCGGCTCGGACCCTCGCGCAGTTTGAGGCCAAGACCGAGGACAAGGAATATCACCAGCTCGCCGCTCCCGGCCTCCTGCGTGCGCTCAAGACCGAGTACTTCGGTCACTGCGAACTCCATGTTTACGGTGTCGATATGGCAACCGGCGGAGAGTATGCCTCCCAGCGTCCGTCGTGCGAGCATATGCTGGGCTTCGTGCAGGGCATGGGCGTGCAGGTCCGCGTACCGGAGAGCAGCGACCTTCTCAAGCTGACTGCGCTCTACGGTGCCGAGGACGACTCGGCGCTAGCGGCGAAGGTCAAGGAGCGCGAGACGGAGCTTGCCACCCGGATACAGACTCTCGACCAGCAGCTCGGGCAAATACAAACGGCGAGGGCGCAGGCGCAAGGCGCGCTAGAGACGACCCGGTATTTCGGCGACGTGTGGACGAACCCGCGGACCAAGTCGCGCCACGAGGAGCCACCCTCGAATAACGGGCAGCTCCCGGCCACCGCATCTGCGAAAGTGTTGGAGCGTGTGTAATGGGTCGCGCAAGTCAAGCCCTCACCATCCTGCCAAGTCTGTCTCGCGCCGTTGTCACCAAGTCGCGCACCGTCAAGAATCCCCGCGCAAGGGGCGGCATCTTCAATTTTGATTACTCCTCGCCGACCTCGGCCCCGACGGTCGGCCCAACCTTCGCGGTTGAAGGACTGGCCGCCGGCACAACCGCGGACCAGTGGTACACGATCGCTGCCGTAGGAACGACCGACTCGACCTCGACCGGGCTGCGCCGCATCGTTATCTACCCCGGGATCTCCACCGCCGATATCTCGGCCGTAGGAATCGAAGATCAGGAAGTAGTGTCCATGGTGCTCCCGTCAGAATTCCGGGTGACTAGCACGTCAGCATCCACGGGAACTTGCGCCTTCTCAGTCGGCGTTGATCTAGTCGAATGATCGCTCATGATCCGAGCCGCATCCTATAGTCGCCTCGTGGCCTCGGCCTCGCGTACCACCGATCACGCCGGCCTAGTCTCGCACCTGGCCCAGGTTCAAGGAAAGTTATCGCGAGGTTGATTATGGCTTACGGCGGCGCTCCAACATTTGACACGAACGACGCGGTTCGGCTCCTCGTGGGGGATATCAGCACGTCGACCTCGGCCGAGTTCCTGGCCGACGGGGATTATTCCTACTTCACCGCCACGGCGCCGAACACGTTTATCGCCGCGCAGCTCGCGGCCAATAGCCTCGCTGCGCTCTTTGCCGGCGCGGCCTCTTCGGTGCAGGAGCGCAAGGTCGGCGACCTGGTAATCAAGCGCTCGCAGGCCGGCCCGGTCGCGAAGGGCTACCAGTTGCTCTCGCAGAAATATGGCCGCATGGCCGCGGCGCAGATCAGCCCGTTCGCAGGTGGCCTATCTCGGGGCGGCAAGACCGCCGTGGAAGGCGAAACCGACCGAGTGCGGCCGGCGTTCCTGCGTGGCCTCTTCGACAACCCCGCCGCGTCGACCTGATGGCGTTCTCGACCGAACTCCTGACCCTGATGCCTTCGACGATCAAGGTTTCGACCCGCAGCGGCCACGACAACTACGGCGCCGCGCAGTTCGCGGCGAGTACCACGAACCACCGTTGCCGCGTGCTCGAACGTCCCGGATTCATCCGTGGCCGCGGCGAGGAAGAGATCGCGTATCGTGACGTGGTCTGGGCTCGGTCGACCGGCTCCGCCTCGATCACCGCCTCGGATCGCGTGACCCTGCCCGACGGAACGATCCGCCCGGTCGTCAAAGTTGAGCGCTACCCCGATGACGATGGTGAGAACCATGTCAAAATTTTCCTGTAAACCTTCCGCCGCATCCCGTGTTCCCCTCCTCACGCGGCTAGGCGGCGGAACCAGGCGGGCGGGTCATCGCCGACCCGCCCGCCTTCGGAGTTTTCAATGACGTTAATCATCACAGGCAGTAAGGAACTCATGCGAAAGCTGGCGGCGGCCGGGCCGCTAGCCAAAACGGCGATAGTCGCCGGTGCCATCGAGGAGCAGGAGAAGGTGATCGCTGGCGCGGTTCCCCGCACCCCGTTTGACGAAGGCATCCTGAAGGGCTCGGCCGGCGTGCTGCCACCCAACTTGAGCGGTCCCGATGTTGATATCGTCGCGGGGTACGGTGGCGCGGCCTCGTCCTATGCCGTGCCTCAGCATGAGGAAGATTACAAGCACTCGGTCGGCGAGAAGAAATATCTCCTGAAGGCCTGGAACGAGCGCCTACCCAAGATGGGCAAAGAGCTGGGCGACGCCATTGAGCGCGCCCTTCGTCGGTTGAAGGGACGACGGTAGTGGCGCTCGTCGAAGAACTCGCCACCTTCGTCGCCGCGGCATCGACGCGCTTCACCTTGGGCACCAACCTGTTCTTGAACCACCAGCCCGACGAGCCCGACACCGCCTCTAGCCTGATCGAGCTTGGCGGCACGCTGCCCGAGCACACCTTCGGGAACGACTTGCCCTCCTTCGAGAACGCTCGCGTGGCGTTCACGCACCGCTCAACCTCGTCGACCAAAGCACGCGGCGATAGTAAGGCGGCTTGGGTCGCAGTGCAGGCTATCGTCAACGAGACACTGTCCGGCGTCTCGTGGCTCCGCGCGTCTGCGGTCCAGTCCCCCTTCCTCCTGGGGAGGGACACACAAGACCGCGTCGTCTACCGGTTTGATGTAGACTGTATGCGCAGGACTACGTCTACTTAATCCATGGCTGTCGCACCGATTCACGGCAAGAATGTCAGGCTCCTAATCGACGAGCGCGACTTCTCCGACTTCACAAACGAATGTTCAGTGTCGATTGAAGCCGACATGGCTGAGTGCACGGTATTTGGGAGCAACGACCGGGCGTTTGCGCCTGGTCTCAGGAACGCGACCTTCGCCTTTAATGGCTTATTCTCTGCGTCCGATACTGCGACCGACGACATCGCCAACCACTTCGACGACGCGCTGGGCGGCTCGACGGAGACGGTAGTTACCGTGGATATGTCGCGCTCGACCGGCGGACGGGCGCTCATGATGCGTTCGGATGTCAGCTCTTACGACATCAGTTCCCCGGTCGACGACATCGTGCAGGTCGCGCTCGACTCGCAGGGCAGCGACGGCTACCTGGGCGGGGTCATGCTCCGGCCGCTCTCCGCGGCTGCAACCACCGAATCAAACACGGCGATCAAGACTCCCGGCACCACGGGTAGCACCGAGGGCGGCACAACCGGTGGCGGTGTGGGCCACTTCCACCTAACCGCTGAATCGACGCTCGTGAGCCTCACCGCCAAGATCCAGCATTCAACCAGCGCGGGGTCGACCTGGGCCGATTACTTGACGTTCGCCGCCGCGACCGGCGTGACGTTCGAGCGCTCCAGCTCGACGGCCAAGGTCAAGGAACATCTCCGCGCGACGATCAGCTCCTACACAACTTCCGCCGGCACCGAATCAGCAACCCTCGCTATGGCATTTTCGCGGAGGGTCCGCACCTAATCCGAAAGGCACATCATGGCAGTTGCACCACGACACGGCAAAGGCTCCCAGCTCTCAATCGACAGCACCGGCGGCTCGCTGGTTCTTCTCAGCTCCGGTATCACCGAGATGAGCCTAAGCCGAGAGCTAGACACGGCTGAGATTACCTCATTCGGTGACAACGACCGGGCCTACATCCCTGGCCTCCGCGGAGCCACGCTCTCTTTCTCCGGGCACTTCTCCTCGACGCACGCCGAGGTGCTCGACGGCGTGCACGGGCGAAACTCGACCGCGAGTCTTTCGTGGGAATTCAGCCCCGACGGGTCCACGGCCGCGGGCCGGCACCTGCTGAAAGGCGAGGGGTTCGTTACATCGCTCGAGTACGCGGCGTCGGTGGACGATAAGGTGAACCTGTCCGGCGAGCTCATTATTACGGGCGCCGTAACTTCGACGAATCATTGAGGCATGTCTAATTATGTCTTCACCGTCGGCGGGGAGGTTAAGGGCGAGCCGCACAAGCCGGGCGACCCGGTGCCGGCGGCGACGTCAAAGCGCAAGATCGCCGAGTGGCTACGTGCCGGCGTAATAGAGGAGGAGGACGACGATGGAACTGCGTGACAAGATCCGCAACGCGGCGGTAACCAGCCGGCCGCTCGAGGTCCCCGAGTGGGACGCGACCGTGGCGCTGCGGTCTCTGACCGTCGAGCAGAAGGCCGAGCTAGTCGGCGACGGCGCCGACATTACCCCGCGCCAAGCGCTGGAGTTTCTGCCGCGCGTCCTGGTGTCGTGCGTCTACGATCCAGAGACCGACGCGCCGCTGTTCACCGACGAGGACAACGAGTGGTTAAAGGAACAACCCGCCGCCGTGGTCGAGCGTGTGGCAGGCGAAGCTATGGAGTTGTCTGGTCTGACCCCCGACGCCGCTGACGAAAAAAAAAGGGATTCCTAGCTAACCCGGAGCGCCGGTATGAATTCTTCCGCGCAGAGAAGCTAGGGATGACGGTGGCCCAAATGCGCCGCAACATGGGCTACGACGAGCTGATCGAGTGGCACGCCTGGGATGAGCTGCGCGTGGCAGATCAGGAGCGCGCAGACCGCATGGCGCGCAAGGGTATGAAGGCGCGCTAATGGCTGCCGCCATCGACATCGCCACACTGCGCGCCCGCCTCGTCGCGGACACGCGGCAGTTCTCTGCCGGGATGGCCGCGGCCAACAAGCAGACCAAGGCCGCGACCGGCTCGATGAAGCGTGCCGGCAAGGCGTCGTCGGGGTTTAGCGCCAAGGCCGCCAAGCTCGGGCGGGTGATGCGCGGCCCCGCGCTGGCCGCCGTTGCGGTCGGGCTGGCGTCGGTCAAGATGGGGGTCGAATTCGAGGACTCGATGAGCAAAATCGAGCGCTTGGTTGGCGTCAGCGGCAAGCAGGTCGACAAGTGGAAGAAGAGCATCCTTGAACTCGGGCCGAAGGTCGGCAGGTCGCCGAAGGAACTGGCCGACGCCATGTTTTTTATCACGTCCGCCGGCCTTCGAGGCAAGAAGGCACTCGACGTTCTAGAAGCCTCGGCCAAAGCTTCGGCCGCGGGGCTCGGTGAAACGAAGGAAGTCGCCGACGCAGTCACCAGCGCCATGAACGCCTACGGCCCCCAAGTCGTGAGCGCCAGCAAGGCCACCGACGTTCTAACCGGCACCGTGAAGGCCGGCAAGCTCGAAGCGTCGGAGTTGGCGCCCGCCCTGGGCAAGGTGCTACCCGTAGCCTCGGAGCTCGGCGTCTCGTTCGAGGATGTCGGCGGCGCCGTCGCGGCACTTTCGCTGAAGGGTCTGAACGCCAGCGAGGCGGTGACTGGCCTTCGGGGGATAATGAACAAGCTCATTAAGCCGACCCAACAGGGGAAGGAAGCACTCGAAAAGGTCGGGCTGTCAGCCGACGACTTGCGAAAGTCGGTCAAGACCAAGGGGCTCCTCGCCACGCTGGTCGACATGAAAAAGAAATTTGGCGGCAACAGCGAGCAGATAGGAAAAGTCTTTGAGGACGTCGAGGCGCTTAACGCGGTCCTGTCGCTCACTAATGACGGGGGCAAAGAAGCGGCAGGAGTGTTCGAGAAAGTGTCCGACTCCGCTGATCTGACCGAGGAGGCGTTTCGGAAGGCAGCCGAGACCCTTAAGTTCAAGCTCAGACAGGCTCTCGCTTTCGCTCAAGCCATGATGACTAGACTTGGCGTAGTCGTCATCCCGCTGATTCTGAAGGCAATCAAGGAACTCGGGCGCCTGTTCAGGAAGCACAAAGGCGACATCGAGGAGTTCGCCAAGGACGCAGGTGAGGCGATCGAGGCCTTCGGCAAGATCATGAAGGCGATCTGGCCGCTGGTTAAGGGCGTGCTGACGGTAATCATCGGCCAGTTTCAGGGCTTCGCCAAGATCGTCGGCGGTGTCCTGAAGATCATCTCCGGGATTCTGACCGGCGACTTCGGCAAAGCCTGGGAGGGCGTCAAGCAAATATTTGAGGGCGCGGTGAAATCGGTCACTAGCCTGTTGAAGGGTTTACTTCAGCCGTTTAAGGCGATCGGGGGCCAGCTCAAGGCGCTCCTTGTTTCGGCGTTTGAGGGTATGCGCAGCCGCGTGCTAGCCGTGTGGCGAGATGCGCGCGACAAGATCAAGGCAATCGGTTCGCAAATCGTTAACTTCTTTCGAGGGCTGCCGGGGCGAGTCAAGAACGCACTTAGCGGGATCGGTAGCGTGTTGATCGGCCGCGGCAAGTCCCTAATCCGCGGACTCCGCGATGGGGTCGGCACGGCGTGGGGGGGTCTCAAAGAGTGGTTCCAAGGGTTGCCGGGGCTGGCAAAGAAGGCCATAGGAAACGTTGCGTCCACGCTCGCGGGGAAGGGGAAGTCACTGCTCCAAGGTCTATGGGACGGCTTGCGAGACTGGTGGACCGACAAGATAACCGACAAGTTCAAGGGCATACCGGGCGAGATCGTGGAGGCCATAAAAAAGGGAATCTCCGACGCCGGCTCAAGCATCGCCGACCTCGGCGCCAGCATCGGAGACAAGATCGTGGAGGGGCTAGGAAGCATCAAGAATCTTGCCAAGAGAACCTATAACCAGATGGCCGATTTCATCAACAGTGAAACCATCTTCGGCGATAGGATCGAGGTCAAGTTCCCCGTGATAGGAAAGAAGGGTGTCAACATTCCCAAGTTCCCTAGACTCGCGCGGGGCGGGGTTGCGGCCGAAGGGCTCTCTATGGTTGGCGAGCGGGGTCCCGAACTTGCCGCGCTTCCAAGGGGGACCAGGGTGTTCTCTCGCGCACAAACTGCCGACCTCCTGCGAGCCTCGAGCCTCGAGCCTCGAGCTGCCGGCGCCACGACGAACATCACCGTCCACCAGTCCTTCCTGGTTCCCGACGAGGCCACTGCCAAGCGCGTCGCCATCATGGCGACCGAGCGGCTAGCCTTCCAGTTGAGTGCCGCATGATCTCCGCGATGACACTCCGCGACTCGTCGGCCACCGACATAGCCCTCCATTCGGGCAACCGTCTGGTGCGCCAGGTTACAGGACTAACCGGCGCGCCCGGCATCCGGCAGGTGGTTCGGCCGAGGCCCAACCGCCACGGCGCGATCAACGACACGTCCCATATGCACGAGCGGGCGATCGTCGTCTCGGGAGTTCTCAAGGGCGCCAACGAGGCCGGCGTATGGACCGAGTACGATGCGGTGCAGTCTGTCATGTTTGACGCGGTCGGGACCGACCGAACTCTCAAGTGGACGCGGGCCAGCTCCGCGCTTGCCTTGCAGGCGACAGTGCGGGTCCACGACCTTTTTGACGGGCCGCTCTCGTTCGAAAACGGCCTCTTCCACCTGCCTTATCAGGCGACGTTCTTGGCCGAAGATCCGAGGGAATACCTGCAAACCGAGACGACCGCGACCGGCGCGGCGCTCTCGGGTGCTGCCGGCGGCCTGGTGTTCTCTGCGGCCTTCCCCTGGCGCTTCACACCGTCGGGCGCCGGTGCGGCGAGCGTCAATAACACCGGCACGATCCCGACGCCGCCCGTGTTTAACGTCTACGGCGCAGTCAGCTCGCCGCAAGTTCTCCTGGTCGGATCGTCGCCGGACGAGCGAATCGTGCTAACGGGCTCGGTGAGCGACGGCGACTATCTCGAGGTCGACGTGTTCAACCGCACGATCAAGCTTAACGGCACGACCAACCGGCTTAACCTCCTCGATTTCACCGGCACAACGTGGTTTGATCTCCCCGTAGGCTCAAAAACTATCCGGCTCCTGGGAGCAACCTTCAACGCGAACGCCCGCGTGGACGTTCTATATCGACCCGCCTATCTGTGAGGTACCACCGTGGCAGCATCAGTTGACATCGCACCATCCGTCGGAACCACCGCCTCGTTCCTTCAGGCTGGCCCTGGTGCGTCGCCCGGATACGATGCCGTGGATGTGCGCCGTGCGGCACTCGACACCTGGTCTGAGGGTGTCTTATCGCGACTCGCCTGGAAAGTCTCCCAGCGGGCCGCTGGGGCTAACATGTCCGTCGACGTGGATGCTGACGTGGCCGGAGCCATTGTCACTGGCGATGCAACGACGGCACAGGGTCAATACCACGTCCCTTTGCACAGCGCGAACATCAACGTTGACATCGCTGCTGCTGATGGCTCACACCAGCGCAATGATCTCATCATCCTAGAGATTAAAGATGATACCCACGATTCAGGCGGGTCTAACGTTGCGCGCGTCCGTGTGGTGACCGGCACGCCGAACGGCTCGGCAGCAAAGACCGACGCACTCGGCGTCAACGGCACGCCGTCACTGCCTGCGTCATCCATAGCGCTTGCAGTTGTCAACGTGCCTGCGACCGATACCACCATTGAGACTGCGCAGGCCGACGATAGACGCGGGCTTGCACTGCCCAAACTAGTCGTGCCTGCCTGCCGGGTCTATGATGCTACCGGCTTCAACTTTATTAATGGCGCTCTCACAAAATACCCCTTTGACACGGCCAGTTTTGACACCGGTCCTGTCGCCATGTTCGATGCGGCCAACAATCGGATCTACGCCCGGCAGGCAGGCTTATACCGGATCTCGGCTATCAGCCAGTGGAACTTCACCACGGCGGCGGATCTTCTCCTGCGGATCTATGTCAACGGGACAACTAAGGGGCAAAACCAGACGCACCTGACTGGTGGCGCCAATGGCTATTCCACCGGAGTCTCCATGACCTGGTCGGCAAGTGCGGCTGACTATTTCGAGCTTTTTTATTATCAGGACGCCGGTACGCCAGCGGCACCGACCGGCGAGGCTGCTAGCCAACTCTCGGTTGAGTGGATAAGCGCAGCTAGCTGATGGCCTGGACTTGGGTACTCACCGATAGCTCCGGCAACGCGCTAGCCGAGCTTGCCAACGCCGACGGCCGGACGTTGCGATTCAAACGTAACACCCCGGCCGAGGCGTCCTGTACGGTGTCGCACGACGACCCCGAGACTATCGAGGTACTGACCGCCAACATGCCGCGGCTCAAGTGCTACCGCGATGGGACGCTGCGCTTCCACGGTGCCTTGTCGTCGATAGACGAGCAGGCCGACACGCAGGCGTCGCAGGTAGTGCTCAACTTCGTGCACCCGGACAAGCTACTCGCGACCCGGTTCACTACCTCGACGCACGCCGCGACCGACGCCGGGACTATCGCGTGGACGCTAATTAACTCGGCCAACAGTGACGACGACACCGGGATCAGACAGGGAACGATCAACACGACTAAGTCGCGGGCCCGCGAGTACCGATTCAAACAGGTGCTTGAAGCCATACAGCAACTCACAGCCGTGCTCGACGGCTTCGACTATGAGGTTGTCGCGACCGAGGATGCCGACGACGCGGCCGAACTGGGGACGATCACCGTGTGGCAGGCGCAGGGGTCGGATCAGTCAGATGCTCGTTTCGAGTATGGCGCTGGCACCCTAGCCAACTGCTCTTCCGTTACGCGGCAGCTCCTGCCACCGGTTAACGCGGTCACCCTGGAGGGTGAGAACGGCCTGACCGTCACGGTAACGGACGCCGCGAGCATTACGCGATACGGCCGGTATGACGTTTTCGAGTCCCGCACCGACATCGCTGACCAGGCGACGCTCACCGAGCGTGCCCGCGAAAAGCTCCGCATAACCCCGGTGCGTATCTTGCAGTTCACGCCGGACCCGAAGCTGGCGCCGGCCCCGTTCACGGGATACTTCCTGGGCGACACGGTGCGGTTCGCGGCCAACCGCAACGCTCTGGACATCCCTGAGATGACGCCGCGCGTCCAGTCGATCGAGATTCGGATAGATTCTTCGGGCAACGAGTCGGACCACGTCATCGGGATCGACGACCAGGACGCGACGCTATGAGCGAGGTTCGCACCCGGCTCGACCTGATCGGCGAGATCCAAGATCAGCGCCGACGCCTCGACCACCTTGAGCGCCAGCTTGGTCGGATACCGACGTCCACCGGCACCCCGACGACAACGCCGGCCGATGGCGCCCTCGTGCTGGACACGGCTAACGACAAGTTGTTCGCGCGCTCGGGCGGCGTGTGGAAGTCGGCGACGGTGAGCTCATGACCAACGACGCACGACTCGACGAGCACGGCGACCGGCTCTCGAGCTTGGAGACTGACCGCACGAAGATCGCCGAGCTCAACGGGTCGATTGTGGCGCTGGCCGAGCGGATCAAGAACCTAGACGAGCGGGTAGCGGATATCAAGGGGATATGGCTGAAACTTACGCTTACCTTACTCGCAGGCGTGGGGCTCCCGGTCCTGCTGGAACGGCTGCTACCGTGACGGTATCGTTTCGAATCGTTCGAGAAGTCGCGGGTGCGCTGCACTCAGTCTATGTGGAACTCGGCCGCAAGTCGGCGTTTGCCTGGGCCGACTCGGTCGCGCTGATCGCGGAGCTGAGGCGTCGGGGACTGACCATCGTGGAACGGGACGAGAAGTGATCCCGCCGCAAGACCAGATGCAAACGTTCCTGGCGGTCTGGATTCTCCCACCGCTGCTCGCCGCGTGGGATCGCATCCGAAGGGCGTGGAGGCCATGAGCCTAAAGGGCAGAATGAAGCGCGCCGGCCGGACTTTCGGGCGCAGGCGCAAGCGCCGCGGTAAGGCGCGGTCGGACTTCCAAGCTGCCAAGCGTCAACACATGCGGGCGAGGCGCCGAGACTGGTCGAAGGAAGAGATCGCGGCACGCGCGAAGAATCGCAGCGCCGCATGGCAGAGCTACCGCCGAGTGAAAGCCTCGACCTCGTCGGCCAAGCGCGCATGGCGCAAACTTCGCAAGCGCTTCCAGCGCAAGAATCCCAGCAAGTACAGCCGTCGACTCACCAAGAACTTCCACGCTCGCGAGTTCGACCAGAAGGACGGCCGGGCGAGGGTGCCGCGCATAGCCCTGCCTGCTCTGCGCGAGCAGTGCAAGCAGGTCTACGAGCCGCTACGCGCGGAGTTCGGGCGCTGCACGATCGGTTCGGGGTACCGGACGGGGCGCTATAACAGCGTCGTGCTCGGCCAGCCGACCGGATACAGCACTTACCACAACTACCTCTACCGGAACCGCCGCGGGCGCTACCCGGCCGGCGACTCGTCCTACGCCAAGGGCTCGCCCGAGGCTTGGCACCGCTCGGCTAACCGCCGGCTGCGCTACCGCGGCGGGCTCGGGGTCTATCCCCGGCTGCGCTTTATACACACTGACCCGAGGCCGGGAGGACCGGCCCGATGGAGGGGCACCTGATGATCTTGGGGACGATATGGGACCTGGTCGTCGACCTCTGGCAGCGCGAGCCCGCCCTGATCCGTGGCGCCGCAGTTGCGCTCACCGTTGCCGGCGCCGGCTGGTTAGGTCTGGGCGTCGATGCCGTGCGAGTCGAGGCGATCATCGCGCCGATCCTAGCCGTGATCCTCGTCCGTCGAGCCGTGACACCGGCTTCGGGCGGATACGAGTACGCTGACCCAGACGAAGAACACACAGAAGGACAATGATATGGCTGTTTCAGCAGCATGGTACGGCAAAGGACTCGAGGCGCTTTTCGGCGGGGCGATCGACCTCGATTCCGACACTTTCAAGATCGCGCTGGTTACAAGCGCCTACTCGCCGAATTATGACGCCGACGACAATTTCACTGTCGACATTCAGGGTAACGAGGCCTCCGGCTCTGGCTACTCCGCTGGCGGGGCGACGCTGGCTTCCCTGGCCATCACGGTCGACGGCGCCGATAACGAGGTGCAGTGGGACGCCGATAACGTGATTTGGTCTACGTCGACGGTGACCGACATGCCAATAATTTTAGTGAACTTCGGCGAGGATAAAGCAAGCTCGGCGGGGGACTTCACTATCAGTTTTCACGCTGACGGCATCGGCAAAGCGTCCTACTAATGGCGGTGCTATCCGCCGCTCGCCGCGGTGAGCTAGAAACTGCGCTCAACAGGGCGCTTGACACCGACCCCGAGGATAAGTCGCCGCCGACCGTTGACCCTGCGTCAATCCGGGAGGGTGTTGCTTTCCTGCGAGGGGGTAGCGGACCGCACATCATTCGAGCGGCGTTCGAGAATCCGGGCGATGGGTTAGTGACGCGAGTGGAGGATCTTCCGCCGGAACTGCCGGCGAGTGCGCGCCGGGACGCTGCGCGGTGGCTGACCTCAGGACAAGACCCGGAGGGGCGGTCCTGGGCGCTCGTGATGGTCGACGGCCGGTGCGTCACTGCCGCCAGTCAGAAGGGCGACGCGCCGGTGCGATTCACCACCCGCCACAACGCTCGAAGCAGTGAGCGCATTTCGCTCCACGTTCCCGGCGTGACTGTCCCCACGTTCACCAAAGCAGCCCTAAATGGCTGACACGCTGCAATTCTCTGACGACTTCTCATCGGACAATATCAGCGACTGGACATTCTACGGGGGCACCTCGGCCTCTCTGTCCGTCAGCGGCGGCTTCTTAAATCAGATCAACAGCGCGGCAACCTATTGGTACCACCCCGACCACACTGCTGATAGCGCTACGACTCACTCGCGTTTTGTTTTGGGCGATGCCTCGCAGGGCTGGACCGCCGGGGTGTACTCGAAGCGGATCGACGGCAGTAATCGTGCCTTTGTGGAGGCTAACCCTTCGGGCGGCACGATTAGGGCAATGGTCAAGGCCAACGGCTCGACAGAGCACAACACCACTACAGGAAGTCTTACCTATTCCGCGACGGACGTACTGGATTTCCATAGCGATTTGAACACCGCCGACGACGAGCAGGTCGCGAAGATTTGGCAGAATGGCGATCCAGGCGTTGATTCTCCCGACGTCACCATCACTCACGCGCTCAGCGCCACTGCAATTACCCACATGGGGGCCGGGAACCCCGGGTATTCGAGTCTCCAATTTTCTGCCGGCACCGATACGGTCGACAAGTTCGACGACTGGTTTTTTTATGAGATTCAAGCGGGTGGCACGATTACCATCTCGCCTCCGGCTGCCGATCTCGTCGAGGCCACGATGCATCTCGATCAGGTTGCGCCCGTTACAATGGGTCTAGGCCGAGTCAAGCCAGCCGGGATGGAGCGCTAATGGCCGCCAACGAGATCCACAAAAGCGATGTAGGGACCATCTTTCGGGCGACGATTCAGGACAGCACGTCTACAGTCGACGTCTCTGCGGCGGGGACCAAACAACTCAAATTTCGCAAACCGAGCGGCACCGTCGTCACGCAGACTGCGGCGTTCACGACCGACGGGACTGACGGGAGAATCCAGTATACGACCGTCTCGGGCGATCTCGACTCCACGGGGCAGTGGTCGTGGCAAGCCTACGTGGTCCTGGCCGCCGGCACCTGGCACAGCAGCGTCAGCTATTTCGACGTGCACCCGAACCTTGCCTAGCGAGAAGGCGATTACGGCGGGGATCGTCCGAGCGCTGCGCGATCGCGGCGCCTGGGTGGTGAAGTTCCACGGCTCGGGCTACAGCCGCCGCGGCGTGCCGGATCTTCTCGTCTGCCACGAAGGTCGATTCTACGGGCTCGAAGTCAAGCAACCCGGCGGCCACGTTACACCGCTCCAGCGCCACGAGCTCAAGACCATCGAGGCGGCCGGCGGCGCCGCGGCCGTGGTGCGCTCGGTCGAGGAGGCGCTAGCCGTGGTCGCGGACTAGATCATCCGGCGCCCAGCTCCATACGAGATTTCAAGCTCCGGCCAGTAGCTGTAGCCGAACTCCGTAGCCAGGGAGATGCGAAGGCCGCGCCACCCGTCGGACGATGCCTCAATGCAATCAAGGGGCGAGAGAAACCAGGCGATTATGCACACAACGGGCACCGACCATGCTGGGCATGAGTCTGAACGTTGAGCCGGTGAATCCCGAAAGTTCCGCTCATGAATTGCTCGTCAGGTGCATCGGCCATCTGAGTTGAGGACTCGACCAGTTGGCCGGTCTCACACCAGGACACGGTGATGGATTCAAGTTGCCGGTAGTTGCCGTGATCTTCATCACGCAGGACCGCGTACTCTTGGAGTCCGTCTTCGCAGGTGGAATCGTTTAGCCAGACGGTGTCGCCGAAGCGCCATCCGCTGCAGCGTGTCCAGGTTGCCGCTTTTAGATCGGCTGCGAGCTCGATTGCGCTATCGACGTCTTTGATCTGCCAAATGCGGTTCTTGTGCATCATGGGTTTCGGGTTTCTTTCTCGTGTCGGGTACATCGACGTCTCCAAGCCGAGACGATCATCGAGATCATGACGGCGACCAGCGCGACGAAGCCCACGAGTGCCGCGCCGACGAGTGCCCAGAACATCCACAGCGGGTAGAGAGTGCAGGCGGTCACGGTGTCCTCGACTTTCCTTTGCGCTTCCAGAGTGCGGCGCGAACGAGGCCCTTGCGGCGGTAGCCGGGCAACTTAAATACCCGCTGGCGCTTCGTGTTCGCCAGCTCGGTCGTTTCCGAGTCGTGCTCGAGCTTTGCGGCGAGCGAGGGGTTGTCGGTGATCACTCGCGGCGGGTCACTCGGCTCGTCCGTGAAATGCACGTAACTGCCGTCGGCGAGGTCGATGCGATTCTCGCGTTTCTTGCGGGGGATCATCGCCCGCGGTGCCTGTCGGCATCGGGGCAAGTGGCGAAGTGGGAGCGGTGGAGCTCGTCGGTGCCTAGTCGTGGCTCGTTCGGCAAGACGTGCGCCGTGCCGTGCTCGTCGACCCGCACATCGCCATTCGGCGTGGGCTCAGGGTCCAGCGGGATCGGGCGACCCTTCTCGGTGTTGCGCCAGATAATCGGCGCGAAGCATGACCGACAGGCGCTCACCCCTTCGCCTCCTCAATGATCGCGTCCACCACTTGTTTCTTAGCTTTGAGCGCCCGGTAGACCTGCGTGTCGATCGTGTTCGCGGCCAAGATATGGAGGTACATCGTAGAGCGCTCCTGTCCCGGTCGGTGGATGCGTGCGCGGGACTGCTGGTACTGGCCGAGGCTGAATCCCATCGAATAGTAGACCGCGTAGCGGGCGCGGGTTAGGTCGATGCCCTCGCCGCCGGCCGCGATCTGGACGCCGCAAACTTGGACGCCGTCGGCCATCTTGCCCGCGCGACGAGGCGCTAGGGCGGTCAGCCCGTCGTCGCGGCGCCCGGAGATCTCACCGTAGATGCGGTTGGCCTCGAGCGCCACGCGCATGATCTCATCGAGGTCATGGGTGAACCGGGCAAAGACTACGACCGGCTCATCGTGGGGCAGGTCGCCCAGGATCTCGGCCAGCGCGTCGGCCTTCTCGGTGCCGATGGTCGTGGCGCGCTTCGGGCGCCGGCAATCGGTGTCGCTGGGTAGATGACCTGACGTGACTTGCTGTTCTCGCAGCAGTCGCGTCAGCGCGTTCGCGGCCGTGACGACGCCGTCACCGACCGCGGTAATAAACTCCTCGTGCAGCTCGTCATAATGCCGGCGGCCGTCCTCGCCGAGCTCCACGTAGGTGTGGGGCAAGTCTTGCGTCGGTGGCAGGTCTAGGACGTCCTTGGACTCAGCGATAAAGCTCGCCGCCTTGAACGCTGCGGTGTGGCCTGCTTCGTCGTTCCAGCCGACAACCTCGCGGTTCTCGAAGCCGCCCATGCGAAAGAAGCGCTGGCGGTAGCGGGCGAACGAAGTGCCGTACACCGACGGGTCGAGCGCTCGAAACTGCGCATAGAGATCGGGCGGTGAGTGCGGCATCGGCGTGCCGGTGAGTGCGAGCCGGCGCGGAGCTTTGATCTTCATTGCGGCGCGCGACCACTTCCCGCCGGGGCTCTTGATCCGGTGGGACTCGTCGAATATGACGACGTCCCAGGCGACCCCGGCTAGCCAGTCGCGCACGAGCTTGGACACCAGCATTTCGTAATTAAGAACGATCGCCGTCGGGCCGGTAAGTGCGAGCGCCTGGGTGAAGTGTTTGAGGCGGGCGCTGATCGTGGGGTTTTTGAGGATCTTCCCGGACCGCCCGCGCACCGCGCCGCTGGGTACGTTCCACGATTGCGCGGCGTGCTGGGCGAACTGGCCGGGCCAGACGGTGGTGGCCTTTTTGGGGGCGATCACCAGGACTTTCTCAGCCCACCAGCCTTCGCAGAGCCCGACGGCGATCTTACTTTTCCCTGTTCCCATTCCGAGCGCAAGCATCGTCGCCGCCCGCTCGATGGCGAACGTGTAAGCCTGGCGCTGGTGGAGCCACCCGCTCGTCTTGCCGGGGAAGTCCGGCAGGTCAACGGCGGACTTGGCAGCCGCCGCCAGCAACTCGTCCAACCCGCTAAACCGAAAGTCGTGCTCCGCGGCCACGGCGGCGAGCGCCACGGCGGCCGGGATCGTTGCCGGCACGGTCCAGCGCTGGTAGGCCGGCTCCCAGCGTGCGCCGCCGATGGCCTTAACGGCGTCCCACTGCGGGGGTGCCGATGGTCCCAGCGC